>CAYQQX010000160.1:0-10952 GCA_964419495.1 uncultured Anaerolineales bacterium | reverse complement strand
AATAAGATCATCAGCATTAAGCGTTTCATGGCAGTCTCCTTTTCAATTGCTTTCATTCTAGCCCAAGGGTATTTATTTGCTCTATAGGATTTGTAAAATCGCGGTAAACGATTTTTTCAGGCAGCTTGTACCGCCGCCCGGAAATTGATATAGGCCGTGGACATATCTGACGCAGTCATCTCAATGCGCGTGGCATCCAAACGTTTTGCACTGGGTAAACGACAAGCGTTATCTGCCATCTCTGACAGTCGAAACTCGATAGTCACTTTAACTGGCTCAGAAACTGTGAAAGTCTGTGGCGCTTTGCCATCCCTTACATTAGATACTGCCTTATTGGCTGCCTTTCGAATCATTTCTTGAGCAGCGTCAGGATGGAGGCATTCGGCCGAAGAAAAGCTCGTCGAGCGCTTGACGATTGCAGTTTCAATGGAGCCAAGCAATTCTTCAGCTTCCCCACAGGTAGTCTGATCTCCAGTGATCATCAACACCGGTGCGTCAAATGCTCCGCACACGGCTGCATTCAAGCCATGCTCTCCCACCAGGATATCGTTGAGCCAGACGTTAGCAATCCGCTTGCTAGACCAGGTATGCGCTAAGACAGACTTCTCCGTTCCGCTGCGGGCATGGTAACCCACAAAGATCACGCCTGAAAAATCTCCGGCCTCGATTCCCTGGACCATCGCAAAGGGCGCAGAATTCCCTGAATTCAGACGCACGCGTGGGTCCAGGTCTTCGATCAAAATATTGTAGCCACCGGCGTGGCCATCCGAAACGACCACTTCGGTGGCACCTCCATCGAAAGTCCCTAGAACCGCCGCATTGACATCGGCTGTCATGATCTTACAGAAACGAGGATACTCCGGCTTTGATGGGTCAACCTGATCCCAATTGGTCACCCCAGAAATCCCTTCCATATCAGCCGCGATCAGGATCTTCATCGTTCCATCTCCTATTCGGTAAAGCCGACTGGACGAACTCCGCCAAATCCCTCTTCAATTTCTCTAATGACGGCAGGTGTATGTACATCATATGTCCGGCTTCATAGAACCCCATCGAGATGTTGTCTCGCAGGCTTTCATCCAAATCCATATGATCAAAAGTATAGAGTGTGGCGAAGTAAGGTGTGGCTAAATCGTAATAACCGTTACCCACAAAAACCTTCAGATAACGATTGATCGACATGGCCTTGCGCAAAGTCTCAGCCACATTGATATACTGGTTTTGATGCTGATCGTAACTCCAGGGTTGGACGCGGCCGGTCAGAATCTCGTAGGGCAGGTCGCTCTCGAAGCCTAACTCAGAGCGTACATAATCATTCAAAGTCGCCGTATAAGGTCCAGTGATAGCCGCCAAGCTGGGATCGAATTCCCAGCCTTCACCCGCTGCGTCACGGTCGATGCCTCTGAAGCGGGTATCCAAACGACCTGTAGTACGTCGTTCATCGCGCTGCAACCCTTTCGTGAAGCGCATGATCTCCACTCTCAGATTGGTTTGTTCAATATATTCAGGAGTCAGTCCGGTGTAGCGGGCCAGCTTTTGAACAATCTTTTCTTTTTCGCTACTTGCCAACGCGTCGCCCTTCATTAGAGCAGTGGCGTATTCACCCAAGGCGAAGGCTTCGACCTCATCAAGGGTATCCCGTAAATTCTTCTGCAGTTCTGCATCGAGGCGGCCATGATACCAGGCCGTAGCGGTATAGGTAGGTAAGAATAATATGTAAGGCATATCGTTGCCGGGAACAAAGCGCGCGGTTTGGAAATTTAAGATCGATGAAATTAGCATGATGCCGTTCAAGTACATGCCGTGCCGCTCTTGCAGATAGCCTGCCAAACCCGCTGCGCGTGTGGTACCGTAGCTTTCGCCGATCAAAAATTTGGGAGATACCCAACGCTGATAGCGGCTGGTATACAGACGTATGAAATCCCCCACCGATTGGATATCTTTCTGAAAGTCGTGGTACTGCTTGGGACTCTCGCCTGGGACCGTACGACTATACCCCGTCGTGACTGGATCGATGAAAACCAGGTCGGTAAGATCTAGCAAAGAAAATTCATTCTCGACCAACTCAAAAGGAGGGGGAAGCATTTCGCCTTCGTCACTCATTTTGACCCGGCGCGGACCCAATAAACCCATGTGCAACCAAACTGATGAAGACCCTGGACCTCCATTGAATGAGAATGTGATTGGGCGCTCCTTGCGATGTTCAGTATTGGGAGTAGTTTCATCTTCATCTAAGGTATATGCCGTGAAGAAGATCGCCGCCTTGGGCTTCTCAATCTCAGTTTCAGCATTATCTTTGGCTGGCTCATCAATCTCCTCTTTCAAGATCATTGTGCCAGTAGTTGCGGTATAGCGAATTTCTTTTCCACCAACAGTGACCGAATGATGGGTAATGGAGAGATTGTCTTCATAATCGGGGGTTGGTTTTTCTTTCTTAGTTTCTTGTTCTGACATGGATTATCTCCTGAGAATTGAGATTAAAAATTGGAGGTTAGATTTTGAATCCAATCTCCATTTTCTAACCTCCAATTTCTGATTACTTCTTTATTCACTCCTCGCTCCCCGCTGCCTGCTATCCGCTAACCGCTCTACGACCCCATCTCGTCTCGGACGGCCTGATACAGCGTCTCAGCTTTGAGCTCGTGGAGGGTATAGCAAGGCGCAACGAGATGATTGGCCAGTTCTTGGGCCAAGCCCTGATCGAATGCTGCATGCTCCATGTTGATCACCACGCTGCGAATCTCGTCCAGGGCGATCTTTTCGGCCAATCTGTGTGCTTCTTCTTGTGGAGGTTGATTACCCATTGACACGTTACCAGCCCCATCGGTTAGCATGATCATTAATGGCTCTACATCAGGATAGATCATGCCTTGCTGTTGAATGATTTGATGCGCCAGGAAAAGTCCCGCAGCAAGCGGAGTCTTACCCCCAACGGGGATATCCGTAAGCGCGCGCTGGGCCAACTGCACCGAATTGGTTGGCGGCAGGATCAAGGTAGCGCGATCTTTTTGGAAAACGATCAAACCCACTCGATCTCGTCTTTGATAGGCATCGGTTAATAGGGAAAGAATAGCCCCCTTGGTCGCCGACATGCGTTCTGCGACAGCCATCGACCAGGATGCATCAACAACAAACATCACCAAGTTGGCAGTTTGTTTGACGCGTACTTTTTCTTGCAAATCTTGGGGGCGGATGGCAAAAGCCACTTCCTTGCGTTGTTCTTGGCGTTCCTTTTGATAGGGTGCAGCCGTGCGAATGGTGGCATCGAAAGCGATATCGCTGGTCTTTCCCTTCGCTGGGCGCGATTTGATATAGCGGCCGCGTTTGCGCTCGGTGCGCGTGCGTGATCGCCGTCCACTACGACGGCGCGAGAGACGGTCTAGCTGCGTTTCCAGTTTTCTTGCTTCGAAAGCCTCACTGGGTTTAACTTTCTCGCCCCCTTCCCACCAATTTGATGAAACGGAGTCGAACACATCCTGCTTGGCGGGTTCGGCAGGCGCGCGGGTAGACTGTTCTGTTTCTTCGCTGACGTTATCAGCTACGGCTTTTTTTTTTCGTCGACTTCTTGTGAGTCTGATCCGGGCTGACGTTCTTCGAGCGGTGCAGAAGCCCCTTGCAATTGCTCGATACGTTCTTGTAATTCGTCGAAGCCAATATCTGCCTGATCAAAAGGACCACGTTTAATGCGGTGCGGAAATGCCAGTTCGGCGGCCAGGGCAATGTCACGTTCGGTGACCTGTGTACGCCCCTCGAAGGCAGCATGGGCGCGCGCAGCTTTGAGGATCACCAAGTCGGAGCGATGCCCATCGACATTCATAGAAGCACTCAAAGCGGCAATAGAAAGTAAATCTCTGCGCGTATACTGCACCTGCCCAACCAGTTGACGAGCCTGGTCGATTTGTTGAGAAAGATCCTGCTCTTTCTCAATCCACTGTTCACGGAATCCATCGGCATCGGATTCGAATGCCAGGTTGCGCTCCATAATGAAAACGCGTTCCTGAGGTGAACGAATCCCAGAGATATCAACTGAGAGTGCAAAACGATCTAACAATTGAGGGCGCAAGTCGCCCTCTTCGGGATTCATGGTACCTACTAATATAAAGCGCGCCGGGTGACTGAAGGAGATACCCTCCCTCTCGACAATGTTCATGCCCATCGCAGCAGAATCCAACAAGAGGTCGACCACATGATCATCAAGCAGGTTGACCTCATCAATATACAGCAATCCCCGATTGGCTGCAGCCAACACACCAGGTTCAAAATGTCGCTCACCCTTTTGAATAGCCTTCTCAATATCTAGGGTTCCCACCACACGGTCTTCCGTGGCAGAAACGGGCAAATTTACAAAAGGTGTTGTACGAAGTTCTACATCTTGCTCAGCGCGTTCTCGGCATTCCGTACACCAGGTATGCGAACGATCAGGGTCACAGCCAAATCGGCAATGTGTGATCACTTTGACTTGCGGAAGCAAAGCCGCTAAGGCTCGCGCAGCCGTCGATTTTGCAGTTCCACGCTCGCCTCGGATCAAAACACCGCCAATACGCGGGGAAACCGCGTTTAATATCAGAGCACGCCTCATGCGCTCCTGGCCGACAATCGCTGTAAAGGGGTAAATGGTTGGCATTGAATATTTTCTCTCTAGATTAAAAAGTCTCGACAATCTTACCACAAAGGTTGCCAAGTTATCCCTTAGCCCTTATAATGTACCCCCGATCCTATAAACTTGGAGTGTATTAAATAATTAAGATGAAAGATAGTGAAGCTCTCGTTGAAGAAAACATCGTGGAAGAAGAAGTAGAAGAAGAATCGCCCGAACCCAAACCCCAACCTTCGATGGAAGAACTGCTCGATGAAGAAGGCCTGGACATAGATTTGCCCAAGGCCGGGGAAATGAGAGAAGGAATAATCGCCTCCATCTCGAAATCCGAAATTCTTGTCAGCATTGGGGCAAAATCCGAAGGTATCGTCTCCGGTAGAGAACTAGACCAGTTAGATACAGAACTGCTCGAAAGTTTCGAGGTTGGTCAAGACATTAAAGTTTATGTTCTTTCCCCAGAGGACCGCAATGGAAATCTGTCTGTTTCCCTAACCCGTGCCCAAGAAGAAATGGATTGGGAACTGGTTGAGAAACTGAAAGAAACCGGTGACGGTTATGAGGGACATATTTCCGGCTTCAACAAAGGAGGGCTTCTCGTTCCGATTGGAAAGCTCCGAGGCTTTGTCCCCGGATCGCAGATTAGCCTGACCCGCCGAACGACTGGCGACTCCCCTGAGACTCGTTGGGGCAAGTTGATCGGTGAACCCATTGAGGTCAATGTCATTGAGGTTGATCGCTCTCGCCGCCGCCTGATTTTGTCAGAACGCAAGGCGTTGAACGAAACTCGCGAAACCCTCAAAGATCGATTACTGGATGAACTGGCTGTGGGTACTGTGAGTAAAGGGCGTGTTACCAGCCTGGCTAATTTCGGTGCTTTCGTCAATATCGACGGCGCAGACGGACTCGTTCACCTTTCCGAGATTTCTTGGGAACGCATCAAGCATCCGAAAGATGTGCTCAAGATCGGTGAGGAAGTTGAAGTCAAAGTCATTAGCCTCGATCAGGAACGCAAGCGCATTGGTTTGTCCATCCGCCAGCTTCAAGAAAATCCCTGGTTGGTCAAGGTCAAAGATCTCAAAGAAGGTCAACTCATCGAAGGTACCATCACACACCTGACCGAATTTGGCGCTTTTGCCAAACTGGGTGAGCGTGATCTCGAAGGTTTGATCCACATCTCTGAGTTGAGCCCCGAACGGGTTGAGCATCCTAAAGAGGTTGTCAAGGTTGGAGATACCCTGACCCTGCGTATCATCAACATCGACCGTGAGAAATTCCGCATTGGTCTCAGCCTGCGCAAGGTTGACTCCGGCGCCTACATCGACCTGGATTGGAAGATGGTCAAAGAAGAAGTTGACGCATCCTTTGAATCCCCTTATGAAGAAGGTGCAGAAGAGGCTGAAGCTGAAGAAGCAGAGACCGAAACACCTGTTGACGCAGTCGAGGAAGAAGCTCCCGTAGCGGAAGCAGACACCGAAGAGGTAGTGGCTGAAACTGAAGACACTGAGGCTGATGAAGCCGAAGAGGCTGAAGCTGAAGAAGAAGCCGCTGAAGAACCTGCTGATGAGGCGGAAGAAGCAGAAGAGGCCGACGCCGAGGAAAGCGAGGCGGAAGAAGCAGTTGAAGCAGATCCCCCGGATGATGCCGAAGAACAAGAGGCAGAAGAACCGGAACCCGAAGAAGAGTAAGTCCAAGACACTTCCAGGCGCACCTAATCAGGTGCGCCTGTTTCGTAGTACAGCAGCGCATTATTCTATTACGCATTAGATATTTATAAGAAATCGCTCCCCTGAGATTTAAATCGGACATACTCTGGTAGAATTTAAAATCGCTATCCAAGTAGAAACAAATTGGAAGCATAATGTAAGGGATCATCCAGCTAAAACGACTATATAATAGAATGAGAGATCCTTCAAAACCAAGATTTTGGTTTTATAGAATCACCCGCTCAATTAAATCTTAGGAGGTAGTCCCATGTCGAGCATGGAACGATTTACACAAAGAGCACGGCGGGTGCTTAGCTTGGCACATGAAGAAGCCGAGCGCATGCGGCACACTCATATTGGAACCGAACACCTACTTTTGGGCCTTATGCTTGAAGATGGTGGTATCGCTGGGCGCGTCCTGCGCGAACTCGGACTTGAATTCGATCGAGTACGAGATCTGATAGAAAGAATGGTAGGTTTAGGCGAATATACTACCCAGCGTCCAACCCTTTCCCCTGGTACCCAGAAAGTTCTTGAGTTGGCGGTCGATCAGGCTCGCGAACTCGGACATCATTATATTGGTGTAGAACACCTACTGTTGGGCATTATTGCACTTGAAGAGGGCATCGCTCTTGATGCTCTACGTCAATTGGGTGTCACACCCGAGCAAGTTCGCCGTCAGACCCATCGTATTCTCAAAGAGAGCAAATCCGCTCAGCGCGAACGCAGTCAACAGCGTCGGCGAAAAGGTAAGGAAGCCGAAGGTAAGGGCAAATCTAAGTCCAAGACACCCCTGGTTGACCAACTCGCCACGGACCTGACTCAAATGGCCGAAGACGGCAAACTAGACCCAGTCATCGGGCGTCAGATGGAAATTGAACGTGTGGTTCAAATTCTTGCCCGTCGAACTAAGAATAACCCCGCTCTCACTGGCGAACCCGGCGTTGGAAAAACTGCCATTGTCGAAGGTCTTGCACAAAGAATTCTAGAAGGTGATGTGCCCATCCCGTTGCTGGGTAAGCGCCTTCTCCAACTCGATGTGGGTTCACTGGTCGCAGGCACTATGTATCGCGGCCAGTTCGAAGACCGGCTCAAACGTGTTATCCAAGAACTAAAATCATCTGACTCTGTGCTCTTCATCGACGAAGTTCACATGTTGGTCGGCGCAGGTTCGGCTGGCTCCGCCATGGATGCAGCCAATATCTTGAAACCTGCCCTTTCGCGCGGCGAACTTCAGGTGATTGGCGCAACTACGCTGGATGAGTACCGCAAACACATCGAGAGCGACGCCGCCCTCGAGCGCCGCTTCCAACCTATCTTTGTCGAAGAGCCCAGCCCCGAGGAAACCATTTATATCCTCAAGGGCATCCGTCCTGCATACGAGGCGCATCACCAGCTATCCATCCTGGACGAAGCATTGGAATCAGCTACCAGCTTATCGACTCGCTACGTCTCTGATCGCTTCCTTCCGGATAAAGCTATCGACCTGATCGACGAAGCAGCTTCACGCGTGCGCATGTACAAAAGCCCCGTCGCTGAAACCACCAAAGAGTTGACCGGTCAATTGCGCGATATTCGCAAACAGGTCGAAAAGGTCAAAGAAGAAGCTGGCGGTCAGCCTTACGAGGCCGATATCCAAGGTTTGGAAAAGCAGCGCACCGAGATCGAAGCCGAACTCGAACGCCTGCGCACCACCTGGGATCGTGAAAACAGCCCCAACGTCACATCCGACGATATTGCGGAAGTTGTTGCCATGTGGACCGGCGTACCAGTAATGCAAATGGCACAGGAAGAATCTGAACGGCTGCTTCTGATGGAAGATGAACTCAAACAATCCATCATCGGCCAGAATGAAGCTATCGAGACCATTTCAAAGGCTGTTCGCCGAGCACGAGCAGGTCTGAAAGATCCCAAACGACCTATTGGTACCTTTGTGTTCCTGGGACCCACCGGTGTTGGCAAAACCGAGTTGACCAAATCGTTAGCCACATTCCTTTTTGGCAGCGACGATGCGCTCATCCAATTGGACATGTCCGAGTTTATGGAGCGTCATTCAGTCAGCCGCTTGGTCGGTGCCCCTCCTGGGTACATCGGCTACGACGAGGCCGGTCAACTAACAGAGGCCATCCGGCGACGACCTTACTCGATCATCGTTTTTGACGAAATCGAAAAGGCGCACCCTGAGGCTCACAACATGCTCCTTCAGATCATGGAAGAGGGTCAGCTTACGGATGCCAAAGGGCGAAAAGTTGACTTCCGCAATGCCATCATTGTGATGACATCCAATGTCGGCGCCGATATGATCAAGCGCCAGACATCCTTGGGATTTGAACTCAAACGTGATGAAGAGACTGAAGAAAAGCAAGAGTATCAGAAGATGCGCAAGCAGCTAATGAAATCTCTCAAACGCCTCTTCCGCCCCGAGTTTATCAACCGCTTGGACAGCGTGATCGTCTTCAAAGCCCTCGCCAAAACTGATATCCGCGAGATCGTAGGGCTGGAATTGGGTAAAGTCTCTCAGAGATTGGTCGAACATGCCATCAGCTTGGATATCACCGATGAAACCATCGATCTGATTGCAGATTTGGGCTATGACCCGGACATGGGTGCTCGACCTCTGCGACGCGTGATCCAACAAAAAATAGAGGAACCGCTCTCAGACGCCCTCTTGGCAGGCAAGTTCAACATTGGAGATACTGTTCTTGTTGACATCGAGCCCACCGAAGACGACGAACCTGAGATAGTCTTGCTGCCCGCCGAAGGCAATCAGGATACATCTGAGGATGAGCCCAAAGAAATGCTAGCGGCTTGATTTTGATAAATCACTATTTTGTGTCATTGCGAACGGAGTGAAGCAATCTCCTACATGAATTGAGGGAGATCGCTTCGTCGCCCTTCGACTTCGCTCAGGGCTCCTCGCGATGACATCAAATAAATTCAGGGCACGGAATACCCAACCAGGTTTCTGTGCCCTGTTCGTTTATAATTGAAGCATCCGATCACTAACAATATCCACTGGACATTAAAGTCATGGCAAAAACTTATTCTCAATATGTCTGTCAGGAATGCGGTCGCACTTCGCCCCGGCAAATGGGGCGCTGCCCTAAGTGTAACTCTTGGAATAGCATGGTCGAAGAGATCATCGAAAAGACCACCACCGCGGCCAAACACGCCCGCCCCAGTATGGGGGAACGCTCCACGCCGAAACGGCTCTCTGAAATAAGCGGCGATGTAGAAGATCGCATCCCTGTACCCATCGAGGAATTCTCACGCGTTTTGGGCGGCGGCATTGTACCAGGATCGGTGGTGCTCATCGGCGGTGATCCCGGTATCGGCAAATCGACATTGCTGCTGCAAGCCACCTTAGAGATGGCCAGCCAGGGCACAGTGTTGTATATCTCTGGCGAAGAGTCGGATAGGCAGATCAAGATGCGCGCCATGCGCATTTTATCCCCCCCGGATTCGGGGGGCACTGAGGTGGGGCTGCCCGATGATCTCTTCCTGGTCACCGAAACCAACCTGGATATCATCCTGGAGCACATCGAAGAAACCAAGCCCCAATTGATCGTGGTCGACTCTATCCAAACTACCTATTTACCCCAATTAGAGTCTTCTGCCGGTTCTGTCACGCAGGTGCGCGAGACCGCTTCTCGTTTGAGGGAAATAGCCAAGGCCAGTGGGGTGACGGTCTTCATTATTGGCCATGTCACCAAAGAGGGCACCATCGCCGGGCCGCGCGTCCTGGAGCACATTGTCGACGCCGTGCTCTATCTGGAAGGCGATCGCTTCCAGGTGTACCGCTTGCTGCGAACAGTCAAGAACCGCTACGGAGCCACATCCGAGGTGGGCGTCTTCGAAATGCGCGACCGCGGCCTGATCGAAGTCAACAATCCTTCGGAGGCCTTCCTGGCCGAACGCATGGTCAATGCTCCAGGTTCAGCCATCGCTGTGACCATGGAGGGTACCCGCCCCCTGCTGGTCGAAATCCAGGGCCTGACCAGCCACACTTCTTTTGGCAACCCCCGCCGCACGCCCAACGGTATCGACTTCAATCGGCTGCTATTAACCGTTGCAGTGCTCAGCCGCCGTGTGGGCATCCGCCTGGCTGAGCAAGATGTCTTCGTCAATGTGATCAGCGGCCTGAAGATCAGTGAGCCCGCCGCCGATCTGGCCGTCGCCGCCGCCATCGCCTCCTCGGTCAAAGACGCCCCCGTGCGCGCCGACACGGTGCTGATCGGCGAAGTCGGCCTCTCCGGCGAACTGCGCATGGTCGGGCAGATGGAAGCCCGCCTGCGTGAGGCTTCCAAGCTGGGCTTCAAGACCGCTGTCGTACCCCGACGACTAGGGAAAGGACAGAGGTGGCCTAAAGGGATTGATGTTGTTGAGGTGAGATCGCTGAGAGAAGCGTTAAAGAAAGCGTTGGTAGAAGAAAAGTAATCAGAAACCAGTGATCAGTAAACAGAGTAGAGAAAATCCACAGCCATCAAAAATTCTCAGCGTCTTTGCGTCTCTGCGTTAAATTTTCATGTTTAAAGAAATCCACAGCAAGACCATCCTCAACCACGTCAAGCAGCCCGATACTTACTTCGGGCTGAAATACAACATGAACCTGTACCGGGGCTGCCAGCACCAGTGCATCTACTGCGACTCGC
>CAYQQX010000159.1:0-11016 GCA_964419495.1 uncultured Anaerolineales bacterium | reverse complement strand
CTTTCTCTCTTTCCTTTTGTCCTTTTTGGTTCCGGCTCGTCCGGGTTAGGGATATGAGAGATACCATGACCAATGCAATTTCTGTCAAAACTGTTGTCCGTCGCTTTGGAGATCATTTGGCTGTTGATGAGCTTTCGTTTGAAGTTGATCGTGGTGAAATCTTTGGTTTGTTAGGCCCTAACGGTGCAGGAAAAACTACTACGATAAACCTGATCATTGGGCTTCTCAAGCGCCATGGGGGTGAAATCAGTGTGCTGGGCTATGATCCGCAAAATCAGGCCCGCAAAGTTCGACAACGCATCGGATTGGTGCCTCAGGATACCAATGTTTACCAGGATCTGACCGCCCTGGACAATCTCTGGCATCACGCGGCGTTATACTGTGATGATCTCTCGATTGTGAAAGAGCGTATCGCAGAATTGCTTCAGATGATGAATCTATGGGAGCGCAGAAAGGATGCAATGCGTACCTATTCTGGTGGCATGAAACGACGCCTGGCTTTGGCCCGCGCACTATTGCATGATCCCGAAGTGATCTTTTTTGATGAACCTACACTTGGTGTCGATGTCCAGGGCCGGCATGTGCTCTGGGAACATATAGAATTGTTACGAGCGCAGGGGAAGACATTTATCGTTTCTACCAATGATATGGCCGAAGCCGATGCGCTCTGCGACCGACTGATCATCATCGATCATGGGAAGGCCATTGCCCTGGATAGCCCGGAAGCGCTGAAATCGAACTTGGGGCGCGATATTGTCACGTTGCGTACAGAGCCGGAAATCAGTAACCCGCAGGAATTGATTTCGGATCTGGGATTGCAAAATCTCACCGATATGGATGGCGGTCGACTGCGCCTGGAAGTAGGTAACGCAGAAGCCATTGTTGGGGACCTTGTCGCCCAGGTTTCAGCCGAATACCGCATCGAATCGCTGCGCATCGCTCGTCCCACACTGGATGATGTCTTTTTGCATCATACAGGTCGGGCGCTAAGAGATTGAAAAATGTCATACTAGACGCGGAGCCTGCAGAGAAAAATAATTAATGAGCTCTTGAAAGCTCTTTTCTAGAAATGAACTCCGCGTACTCTGTGTCTCTGCGGTAAATAAAAATATATGAAACGATTCTTTTTACTACTCGCCAACGAATTCAAATTTGCCCGCACATCCATTCCCGTGCATATTGTCGCCATTTTACAGCCCACCCTGATGTATCTGTTGATGACGGTGATTCTGGTTGATCCTACATTTTCGATGAACGTCACTCAACCCGATAGCAAGATCGAACATGATCTGGCGCTGGCGATGCAGCAAGTTGGTTCGTCGATTGGGAAACCGTATATCGATGTGCATTTTGTAGCTGCCGACGAGGGACAAGGCGAATTTCGGCAACTAGTTGTCATTGAAGACCGGCACGATCAGGCAACTGCGGTACAACACTATGGCCTGATTGACAGCAATATAGTCAAGAACTATCGCAACCGGCTGACTGCCGCGGCGCTGCGCTTGTGGGATGCTGATCTGGGTGATCAGGCCATTCAAATCGAAGAATATGCCTGGTTGCCACAAGATGTATCCTATAAGGTTTATTTTGGGATGGCTTTACTACCAATGGCTGCGGCCATTGCGGCTTCGATTATCGGTTCGCTCCTTACTGCACAGGATTTCGAGCGCGGCACTATTCTTCAATATCGCCTCAGCCCAATGCACCCCGCTTTGATCTTGGGTGCCAGACTCACCCGGTTGATCATCACCGGAATGTTGAGTGCCGGGGTGCTGCTGGTCGCCGTGGGAGCAATAACAGGTTTTTGGCCAGCAACCCCCTGGAAGGTTATCCTGGTCTTGCTGCCGATCTGTCTGATTACTGGTGGTCTTGGAATCGTCGCTGGCCTGGTCATCCAGAAAACCATCCCATCTTTTATGGTTGCCCTGATCACATCATTTATCAGTTGGATCATTGGTAGTGCTTTTGGTTTAGCCGCCGGCTTCGGGCGGGGTTATGCTGCTGCGAGTTTGTTCACCCCCAATACTTATACTGTTGAATTGCTGTTCCCGCTCTATTTTGGCGCTCCGGTTGGTAATCCGTTGGTTTCTATGCTGGTGCTATCGTTGATGAGTTTATTGATGCTGGGAATTTGTGCTCTCGTCTATCAATTTCGTGTGATTTCAGATGATTAACTTGAGATCTTATAACCACTTGCCTATCCTATGAAACGTTTCTGGATCCTCATCCTTACCGAATTCAAAGCCTGGCGGCATGATCCTATCAGTGCCGCAGGAGGCTTTATCCCAACCACTTTTATCTTATTGGCCTTTGGCCTGTTGTTTGGCGGGCGATTGGCTTTCAAGTTGGGGGTGATCAATCACGACCAGGGACCTTATGGTGGGGTGTTGCGCCAAACCTTCGATGAAACATTATCCCCCTTTGGCATCCCCTATTATGATGTCATCGATATGTCAGAAGATCAGACCTGGGAAACGTATCAGGATTTTGGCCTGGAAGGGGTTTGGGTGATCCCGGCAGATTTTTCGGATAGCGTCGAAGCGGGTGAGAATCCCAAGGTAGAAATGCACTTTAGCAATTACAACGACGACCGGGCTAAGAACCACCGCATCTACGCGGCTGAGATTATGTGGCGTTTCTATGAAAAGATTGACTATCCCGCGCCACCGCTAGAGTTGGATGAAACTTATCCTCTGTCAACGATGATCGAATGGTTTCCCGTGATAGCTGTCGGGGTGATTTTAATGGCATTTATGATTGGTGGCATGATGAACATATTCATGCTGACGTACAAGGAGCAGATCGACCATTTGACTCTGGAATTTGGGCTGGCTCCCCGCTCATTGGTGTGGGTACTGCTTCCAAAGACTGTGCTGTCTCTGATCATGAGTATTATCACGGGTACTGCTCTGATGGGGATTGTTTATCTTTGGATCGGTGACTGGCCGGCGTTGCATGCAGCCATTTTCCCTGGGCAAGCGTTGCTGGGTGTGTGGTTCTTAGCTTCGTTAGTAGTGCTCTTCTGGGTGCCGATTACCATGGCTTTTGGCTTGCGGGCACAATACTTTGCCGGGGCCATCGCCGTGATGCTGACTGCGATTACAACCTTCTTCATCGGTGGGGGGCTGTCCTTGGTGCGCGTCAACCTGGACAGAGCGGTGTGGTTCACCTGGTTGATCCCCAATGCTTATGCTGTCGATCCCATGCGGGACTTGATTCTATTCCACGAATGGCCGGTGGATTGGGATCAGACATTGTTGATTTTGGGGGGATTTGCCGTTTTGGGTTTGGCTTTTGGTTGGGGGTCAACGATTCGCCAATTGCGAAGGTTGGGGTAATTTAGCCACCTTCACCTGCCAGACGGGCGATCTGAATCGTACAATAGCGAATCACATCTTGTTTTTCCGCCGGAAGGGCACTCTCTTCGATTTGGGCAATGCGTTCGACGTCGTTCATCGCCCGGATGATGCTGACTGGCACCTCGATATCTCCCTCGGTAATTGTACTCAAGTATTCGATGGCGCCAATCAGGAAATGGCGCATTTCATCATCGGCGCGCGCGCTGCGGAAAAAGCCAGCCAGGGCTGGTGATAATCTTGCTCCGCGGGCAATTGCCGGGGAGGCTTCGAATATGCCAGTGGTGGAGAAAGCGTATAAGGCCGTGGCCAGTTCCGTGAAACTCTGCACCCATTGATAGACCGATTCCCCCAACACATCCCAAATGATAGAACGCCAGAGGTAAATTTGGTTGGGCAGGTTCAGCAATTTCTCGATTTCCAAACGCCAATTATCCTCAATCCTGCCAGATATGGGCGCCATAAATTCCAGGATATCCGTGTTGAACAAATTTTCCTGCAGCAACACTGCCAAATCGGGACGCAGTGTGGGGAGTAAGTGTGGAATAAATACTCCATCTTCGAAGAAATCATTTACATCGACGCCATGTCGCCGCAGCAACTCTTGCTGGAACAGCGGCAGATAACGCTGTCGAGCGTCGCTATCTTCGCGCAAGGCCACAAAAGCAGAATTGCCCGCAGGGAAGGCAGCTTCAATTCGTTTCAGGAATTCGCCCTCCCAATCCTGGTAGATGCGTAAAGTGTTCAGAATTTCGTAAACGGGCAGATAGGGCAAGATGCGTTCCGCAATCATACGTTCTCGCTCGGCTTCCCCAAAGGATTTCTGTGCGAAGCGCTCCAGGGCGCGGAACAATCCAGTTGTGAGCTGATTGATTCCGAGCACTGCCGTCTGCGATTGATTGTGAGAAATCGCTCGCAATAAACTACCCTGCTTGGCCAACGGAATGATCTCGGCAATATTGGCCAGAATCTGCTGGCCGCGCTCAACGCCCGTGCCAGGTGTTCGCCGTGATGTTGGGCGGTCGCGCAATTGAGGCAAAGACCTGCCAATGAAATAAGAAATGACATGAATGCCAACCACGTCTTCCTCGCGGCCATACAGGATATGTCTGAAGCTATCTGTCAATTCTTCGAGAAAACTCTCCAGCAGCGTCTCGGCCGTCCCAATCGTGATGCGTTCCAATTCATGTAAACTGCGGCTTTGCATGCCCAAACGACTTTCGGCAATGGTTTCGGCAGCGCGGATCAAGTCATCACGATGGCTCTTTTGCGATTGGTGCACGTGATTTTGCAGTTTGACAAATTCATGTACCGGCAGGTAACGCAGCCTTTCGGAAATATTGCTCTGGAAGGTTCTCAAATCTCCCCCCAGGAAGACCCCCTGCAAGGGAGTCACGGCATAGGCTGTACTCATGCGGGCACCCGCAGGAAGGTGGGCAGAAAAGCGGCGCTTATTTTCTCCAGAAATCTTGAACGCAGGTTGGCCAGCAATGCGCGAATAATAACCTCCCTGGCGCTGCATCGGCTCACCGCTGCCCAATTTTATACGCACATTTTCCACAACCCCATGTTCAGCCAACCAGGAATGAGTATCATATTTCGCCTTGCGATACAGGTGGGCCGCCGTTGCCTGGCCGACCTGCTGGCTCAAATCTGAACCGGCAATAAAAACTTCAGAGATGATTTCGGTAAAACGGTCTTGCGGAGATTGACCTGCATGGCGGCTCTGAGTGGAATAATCCCAAACTCGATCAAGATAAGAACGTATTTCGCTCACGGTATCGAGGCCTTCGAAAAGAGGAATCAACCATATCGGGGGAAGCTCAGCAGATGAAAGCTCCCGAAGGACCTGGTCCCTCTGAACGTGCATTTTGCGATCCAGAGAAATAAGCGCTTCCGGCTTAGATGATAAACTGATCTGCAAACCCAGAGTCATTCCCGGATTGCCATATTTGCCGGCAATGGTATTGATCTCGAACATATTGAATGCAGTTGTATCAATGGCAAATTGATCGCGCGCCAGGATCAATCCCTGGCTGATACGAGGTGTAAGCACCATGCGTTGCAGAATATCTCGATAACCAAGTACCTCTCGAAGCAGAGTTTCCGAATTGCGGTTATTTTGAATGCTGGGGATCAATGCACACAATTGCTTCCGCAGGTTTTTATTCAATGCAAAGTAATATTCCAATGTTGTCCGCCGCTGCTGGCGAAGCTCGAACATCTTGCGTTCGTAGCGGTCGTTATGCTGCCAGAGGACCCGCGCCGGATCACGCCGCAGCCCCAACCGCGTTGTCAACCTCCGCAAAGGGGTGGTCTCCACCGAGAATGGCAGGATCCCGCGATAACGTTGTTCTAACTGGTGAGTTAACAGGGTGATCTCGTTGAGCAGTTTAGCAAACTGCTGATTGCGCTGAGGCAGTAAATCAAGCTCGCTTTTTAGTTCTGGTTTTATCGAGATCGTTGGATCAGTTTGAAGCAGGGTATGCAACACGCCAGACATTCGCCGTACATTCTCCATTACGACGGCGGCAACCAGGCGATGCCCCTGGCCGGAGGGTCGGTTGCTACCATCCCAATCGCTCCAAAAGGATAATAGCGGGGTCAACGTTGTATCTGTGAAAAGCTCGGTATAGTTCTCGCCCGCAATCAGCGAATCCAGGTCCAATAAGATTTCATCCGCCTCTTGTTGTGATGAAACCGGGACATTCAGCCCGATGTATTCTTTCACCAGTTCTTGGGCTACTCTCTCGATGAGTGCAGATGGTATTGATTGACTGGATACCAGCTTTCTCACAACCTCGTCGACCGCCATCTCTGCCTGGATCGAATGCATCTGGGTTGGATGGACGGTGCGGTCATAAGCACGCAACCTGAATTTTTCTTGCCGCTTTCTGAGAGAATCTTTCATGAATTCTCTTTCCAACCGCTGAGTGAGCCACTGACCACTATCGCTCGATGCTTGCCGGATGAGCTCGTCATTGATCAATTCTCGGTCGAGGAGACGGGCACGAAATATATCGAGGCGCTCAGGTAAATAAGAATGTAATAATTCCTGCAGATGTTGATGATCAAGGGGCAGAAAAGCGGTCAAATCTTGAATGATGCGACCATTTTTACAATACTGCAAGACTTCCTGCTCGAAGATATCCCAGGCTTTGTGAAGTTCTGGTGAACGACTGCGGCTTCTCTCTGGAATATGGATTGGCAGTCGTTTACGGTTGTAACGTGCATCTTCATCGGCTATCAGGCGGTTGAGATGGATGAGCAGGCGACGTGTCTTACCAATCAACACTTCTGCATTGTCGATCCCCCCTAAAGTCAGGCGAAAGGTTGTCCTACCGGTCTCGAAGCCTTTTTCCGTGCGCGCAAAAGCCGCTAATGGCAGCATGCCGATCCCCCCCCGCGCCAGTGATGACGACAACCAGTCCAGGGACAATCCGGCGGGCAAGTGTTCAACTTGCAGGAGAGGATACAGGCTGCCGGATGGCGGGATGATCTTCAGCCCGAATGGGTTACGATCCGATGGCAGATTCTCGACCGCCTGCAATAACGCCTGCGTCCGTGCAGCTAATAACAAGTTGCGCAGGTGCCAGTAGGTATGCGTTACTTGTGCTGTATTCCGATAAAACAAATAACTGATGAAAATCGCGGCTATGTTTGGCTGAATGTGAGCAAGCAAGGCTTTGAAACGTTCCCTAATTTGACGGTCACGAATCTCGACCACGGCCAACCTTGCTCCGGCATAACTGTCGGTCTTCGACATGGAGTGGACGGATATTACTCGGTCTGCCTGGGCTTCACTGACAACGCCATGTCGAACCAGTTCCGTTGCAATCTGGCGGACGGTTTTTATTTCCGGGAGATTATCTACTGGAGCCACATTCTGGTAAGCCAGATCGTCGATGATATAGAGGTCATTTTGTAAACAATAGGTGATCAACCGACGGATGGCCCGCTCATCGAAAATCTTCCCCGTCGCATTATGAGGATTGTTGATGGCCACTGCCCCTCGCTTTGGCCAGGAGGGATCGTCGCGACGAAGCTGCCTTAACTTATCAATGATGGCATCGACATCGAGCCCAAGCGTCGACGATAAGGATACAGCATAGGTTTTCTTGAAGCACTGCTCATAAGACCAGCTCAGGTCCGGGATCAACACCTCGGATATCCCACAATGAAAGCCCAAAATTCCCAACGCCGTACGAGATGAACCACTCACGACATTACAGGCTTTGGGCTGGTAATGCGGTTGATGTTTGATAAAAGCTGCCAGAAAACTGCGCTGAAGAGATTGGATCCATTCGGTCTTGTGGGCGTTCTGAATTAGCCGGTCGAATAATTCATCAACCTTCAAATCAGCAAATTCATCAAAAACATAATCTTTCCAGGCACGCTGGATTCGCTGCGAAAACAAAGCCGATTTTTTTCCCAGTGTCGCCAGGGATTGTGAAACGAGCCGTGCTCGATCATTTACCAGCCGTTCGAGATGGCCTTCTGCTCTTTCAGCCAGGTCAGGTAATACGGTCTCTGCGGAAATACCCCACGCCAAGCCTTCGAAGGACGGTTTGACTTCCGGCATTTCACCTGGAAGTACCGATTCAGAGGTGGCAACTTGTTGGCCGAGAAGGAAATCCAGCATCTCGACCTCGGACGCCGAGGGTGTCCCTTTGAGGTTGAAGTGAACGTTCTCGATCACACTCAAGAAATCAGCATTACCAGCAATGAACACCGTAGCAAGATTATGCAGCCGTTTTGAAAGTATCGCTGGGGTTAATAAGCGGATGACTCGCTGCTCAAGTTTGGCTTCACGAGCAAGGGAAATATGGTTAGGGGCATTGTTAGCCTCGATAAAGAATAACGGTCGATCGATGCTCAGGAGACGCAGCTTGTGACGGGCAACTTCTCCCAGGGAATCACCGATCAGCATAAACGTTGGCATATTCGGTCGATGTTCCAGAAACTTATCGACCTGCTCACATGCGATTGTTTCGTCATCAGCCAGATCTTCAAACAACAGATTTGGGATTTTCCTTAATTGGGGCAAGAGTTCACATCGATAACTGATGATGCGGGCAGGGGTAAACTCAAGATAAGATGAAAGAGCGAACAGGATTATCCTGATCGTTTCATGAATACCTCCCGAAGCCAGGATGATTTCACGTTTACCCGATTGTTCCCCCGTATCATAATGCAAAGGCTCTTGTTGGGCATCTAACCAGGAGCAAAACGCGTCGACAAGCGCGTGCGGGCTTTTTCTGGAGTAGCCTCCACGAGGCATATAGGGAGCACTCTTGTGAATGGTTCGAATCAGAAAATCGAGCTTGGGCCGGTCTTCGGAATCCCACCCAAGATATTCCATGATCGCTTCAGGCTCTGCAACGTGCAAATCTTCGCGTCGAATGTCGATACCGAGCGCCATACGTACATATGCAGATGAGAGGCGCGCATCTTGCAGCGGATTTCCGATGTGGAAATTTACACGTTCCTCATCCGAAACCATCGCCGCAGCAGTCGTCTCGCTTATCTCGGAAACACGCGCAACCCGAATCGGTTTCAGACGCAAACTTGCCTGGGGATCAGACGGATACGAACTCATATAAGGTAAACTCACTCATCGATATGGGATTCTAGCAGACCCTATCTAATCATCCTTGTCTTCTTTTTTCGCTTCCAGGGCGTTTTGCATCAGGCCCTGGAAAATCCCCAGCAATTCCGAACCTTGAGTCAACTCCTTCGGGGTCAGCGAAACAATGGTGCGAGCGTTCTTCAGATTCTGGCTGGCTTCTGCCAAACGAGCAGCTTGGGGAGTCAGCATAAGCAGTTCTGGGCTGTTCTTGAGGACTTCAAGCTCTTCTTTCTCGAAAGCCAGACGCATACGTTTGCGCTCCAATTCATCTTGCAGGCTTTGTGAGGTCAGCACCGACTCCTGTTCCAACAGCGTCTTCTGTAGCTCTGCCTTTTTCAATTCAAGCTCATGTTCCATTTGCGCAATTTCTTCATCGGCCTGGAACTTTGCTTTTGCTGCAGCCGTGCGGGCCTGATTGTTCAGTTGCTCGGTCTGTTCGAGTAAACGCGCCTGCTCCTGCTGGCGAAGGGCATCACTGATTTCCGGATCGGTCGGCTCCAACGTTTGAACCGCAAGAGATATCAACTCTACACCAAACCTTTCCTGAACGAGGGTTGAACGCTCATTTAGATAACTCAATATTCCGGTCGACGAGAGAGAATGAATCTCGCATTGTTCGATGTATTCTTTGACCAGACCTTGCAGCAAAACCTGCGCTTCCTCAGCAGCTTGCGCCACGGCCTCATTGTCCCAGCCTCCAATGCGAACCAAAGACTCGATATACTCAAGCGATGGTGCCACAGAGCCAACCAACTTGATGCGCACTTCCAGGTTGCCAACCGCGGCCGCCTCGACGGTCAGCCGGATCGGGCTGGTAGTGCGTTCGAGTGGCAGACTGAGATGGCGTGGGTAAATCAATCCCTTCCGAAGGCCGATTTTGCCTTTGGTTTCATAGAGCATCAAAACATCAGGCTTGCGAATTCGATATTCAAACAGGAATATCAACAGACAAACCCCAAAAACTACCCCAATAACAATTCCTAAATCGATAGCCATAACTCATCTCCTCCAAAATACTTTTGGATTAATGCATATTACCAGCCCCAAATCAAAACCATGTAAACCGCTTAGAATTCAAGACTCAGGCACAATTAATAAAATCCAATTATACTCAATCAGCGGATGAGTTTCAGAAAGTTTCCGATTTTTTTATATTTGAAAAGCGTGAAGCAGCATTGACATGCCAGAGAACAGAATCCACCTGGACCGCGGCTGCTCCTGCTTTTAGCATGGACTCTGCCTCCGAAGCCTGATACACACCCCCTGCCCCGATGATGGGGATTCCAGACTCTGAGAGTTTCTTCACCATTTGGAGCGCCTGTGGAAAAACTGCAGGCCCGTAGAGCCGCCCGGAAACATGAATACCGGTTGTATCCAATAAAGTGCCCCGCGGCGCGCCCAGGCTGATGGCGCTTGCTCCGGCTTCGATAATTGCTTGAATAATATCTTCACTCGCATCCAGGTTCAGGCGCACAATTACCGGAAGTTCCCCAAACGCAGCTTGCACCATTCGATGAATTTGTGACACGGTCACATCGGGAGGCAGACCAATTTCGATGCCCATTACACCTTCAACGGATTCAAGTCGCTCGACCATGCCGGCCAACTCACCCGCGTCGAGTGCCAGCAAGTGCAAGATCACCGGCACCGACGAGCGCGCCCAGCGCTCACCATATCGTCGGATGACCCCAGAAAGTCCCGGATTGGGCAACCCCGAATGCAGCAGGAATCCGCCCGGATAAGGAATAAAGCGCGTGCCCCTCGCTGGCTTGCGCGGCTTACGGCTGATGGGATTGGTCACAAAAGCCCCAAAGATGGAAAGCTCAACCGGACCTTTAGGGTCAGGAGCAAACCCCAAAGTTCCAGCAGCATTCATCAAGGGTTTCGAAAAGAATAGATCAGTCTTCATAGCAAAAAAGATCAAATAGCATCAAGTTATTCCAGGTGGCTAAAATTATACATTAAGGCCATATTTGCAAAAAACCAAATAAACAGATTACAAATTTTTTACGTCAATTTCATCAACCCTTG
>CAYQQX010000158.1:0-11057 GCA_964419495.1 uncultured Anaerolineales bacterium | reverse complement strand
CAAGAAATTCCAGATGGATATCGGTCAGCCAGGCAATTCGCTTCATCAATATATCAATCTAAAGTTGAGATAACTGATCACGGACCTGTAGAATAAATTCTCCAGGCTGAAGAATCATAATATCAGGGTGGCCAGGCTGGAAGTCGCGGATATTGAAGGTCACTAACCAGTTGCATTTCTCCTGTAATGCAGCTACAAGAATGGGCAAATCCTTTGGATCAGCCAACCCCGAATAAGGTGTTAAATCACCCGGGTCTGGGTCAGGGACGATTGTCAAGCAACGACTTATCAGATGGCGGAAGGCAGGCAATGCTTGCGGTAACTTGGCTTCCAGATTGCGTTCTGCTTCAGTGACAACTTGCTCAGATGCCAGTGCTTCAATAAGGGTGATCTCTGCAAGTCGCAGAATCAATAAACTGGCACCATGTTTCGAAGGTGATGCTGATCCTGCAAATAGTGCATCGGCATCAATAAACAGGCGAGGCTTTGGTGAACTAGTCGTCGCCATATTTCTCCTGGTAGTATCGAGTTCGTTCTTCGCGCAATCCTTGTAGCAGTTCATTCATGCTCATTCCAGATTCCTGGCGAAGTCGTTCGATCTCGCGAGCTAATTCGGGAACCATAGGCACCATCGGCGTTAATACAAAGATTCCATCCATATCTACCAGGCGAAAGGTATCTCCTTCCTCAATAGCATATTTCTCGCGCAATTCAGAAGGTAGGGTAAGAACACCCCTTTTGCGAACTTGAATTGTAGATTCCATCGGTTGCTCCTCGTTGTGCGTATTTCTGCACTCGCAGATTATCTGCAGTATACCACAATAATATGGGCGATGGTTATCGTCTCCCCCGGTGCGGGCGCAAAGGCCTGGGGGCCGGAGTTTATCCTTCGCGTAGCATCCTGGATGGGGGAGAGCAGGATCGAAGGACCAGGCCTGAAGATGCCCGCGGCCGCGGATCAGCGACTCCTTTGGCGGTCCGTGGTCAGCGTATTCCACAGGTTATGCTTTTAAGTTACTAAAGATGTCGCTGAAACGTGCTGTCAAACTGGGAATCCTTGGATACAACCCTGCTGACGGAGTCACGCCTCCAAAAACACAAAAAAAAGAAATGCAAGTTTGGGATGAAAACCAAGTCCAGACGTACCTGTTGACCATCGATGCTGAGCAGCCTCGCAGTGGTGCCTTGTTGAAGTTAGCGGTAGGTACTGGAATGCGGCTAGGTGAATTGCTTGGTTTGATGTGGGGAGATGTTGATTGGGAGAGGAAGCAAATCTCGATCCAGCGGCAACCAAAGCTGGTCAGAGATGAGAAAAATGACTTTGGTCCTGTAAAATCAAAAAGCAGTATGCGTACAATCCGAATTGCGGATGTTTTAGTTGATGCGTTACGAGAGCATCGTGAGAAGCAATTTGTTGAAACGAAAGTGTTCGCGAGCGATTGGAATGATATCGATCTGGTATTCCCCAATGAACGAGGCGATGCAATGCTGCGCTGCTCTGCTACAAAAATCCATAAGACAATGTTAGCAAGAGCAGGATTGCCCTATATCCGTTTCCATGACCTTCGCCATACAGCCGTATCATTGATGCTTCAAAATGGTGTTCCAATTGTTGAAGTCTCAAAATATATTGGCCATGCTCGGGTTTCCATCACTTTGGATACTTACGGTCATCTTGCCCCATCCTGGCATAGTCAGGCTGCTGAGAAGATGAATGAGATATTGACTCCCCAATCAATAACACTTTAACTGCACCCAATTGCACCGGATAAGCACCGGAAAATTCCATAAATCTTAAAATACCCCCACATACACGGATTAATAAAACAAACCCCCACATTTGGGGGTTTGCGTGCGGTGGCATTTCTAACGGATTGTTAGGAGGGATGCCACCGCACTGGGTTTATCGTATTTGGTACTCATGTGGACATCACCTCCTTTTCCTTAGGATGGCGATTGTGACAGTCGCGTATTGAATAGACTGTAAAAAAAGTATCACACAGATTGGTAAATGAGTCAATTCCGTTTGTCTTTTTAGTACAAAAAGAAATGTCCCCAAAGTTTGAAGCCGTTGATAAACCCAAAGACAATTTTGAGATATCTTTTGGGTCTCTAGGAATCGCCGTGGTAAGCTGCCCCATACCCCAAAATGTGAGGTTTCTCACGGTAATTCCCAAAGAGCCTATCTTTTGGCTATAAATGTCACAAGCTTCTTGTGATAGAATGTTTTATCAAATAAAAGGTGAATTTAGTTTCGGCTTCAATATTTATGAAGGAGATTCCAAATGAATTACCCATACTTAAAACCTCTTTTATTGCTCGGTACTGTTTTTATATTAATTAGTCTAGCATGTGGCGCACCGACGCCCACTGCTGAAGCACCCGCTGAAGTTAAACCAGCCGAACCTGTTCAACAAGCTGAACCAGAACAAGCTCAACCCGTGACTTCTGGTGCAGTTTCAAATTTGCAAGATGTTCGTGGAGCGGTTATTCAAATTGAAGCACAAGGCACATTTGTAGATCCTGAATATGGAGAATTTGTTGGCGGAGGTAGCGGGAGCGGTTTCATCATTGATCCTTCCGGCATCGCTGTTACCAATAATCATGTGGTTACTGGTGCAGCTACACTTACAGTTTATATCGGCGGTGATACAACTAAAGCATATAATGCCCAAATTTTAGGTGTATCAGAATGTTCTGATCTGGCAGTTATTGATATCGAAGGCGATGGCTTTTCTTATTTAGATTGGTATTCTGACCCAATCAATGTTGGATTGGAAATCTATACAGCTGGTTTCCCTTTGGGAGAGCCTGAATATACCCTCACCAAAGGAATTGTGTCGAAAGAAAGCACCAGTGGAGAGACAGATTGGGCGTCCATCGAATCTGTAATTATGCACGATGCAACAATTAACCCTGGAAATTCTGGTGGACCCTTGATCACCAATGATGGGGAAGTTGTGGCTGTAAATTATCGTGGTCGAGGTGCTCAAGATCAATATTTTGCCATCGGCCGTGATGTTGCGGTTCCAATAATTGATAAGCTCAGGTCTGGGCAAGATGTTGATTCTATTGGCATAAATGGAAATGCTGTTATTTGGGGCGATTCAGGAGAATATTCAGGTGTGTGGGTTTCGTCAGTTGCTTCTGGATCACCAGCAGATAAGACTGGCATTACTGGTGGTGATATCGTGACTTCTTTAGAAGGAACTCCCTTAGGCGCTGATGGAACACTATCCGATTATTGTAAAGTTATTCGTACTCATGGAGCAACTGGAACAATTAGTGTAGAAGTATTACGATTTTCGACCAGTGAAATCTTAGAAGGCCAGCTCAATGGTACTCCTTTGGCCGTCACTTTCTCTGGAGGTGATTCAGGTACGACTTCCGATTCTGGCACGGGGGATGTATCTACCGGAGATGCATCAGGTGATGCGCCGGCTTACTATGTTGAAGAATTTGAGCCTGGTTCAACAACAGTTGATTATTGGTATTGGTTCCTTCAGCAAGGCAATGAAAATCTGTTTGATATCTACACTGATAATGGAAAATTGGTGTTTGAGATCAATGGGAATGACATTTACTCGTATTTTGCCTATGATCCCTGGGTTTATACCAACGTACGCGTCGATGCTAGAGCCGAAAATCGGGGCAAGAACAACAATAATGTAAGCCTCATTTGCCGTGGTGATGATAGAGGATGGTATGAGTTCAGTATTGCTAATAATGGATTATGGTGGATTTGGGCTTTCGAAAATGGCGAGTACACGATGTTGGCTAATGGAGGCTCCAACGAAGTAAATATGGGTAGAGGCGTTAATGATTACACGATCATGTGTTATGAGAATACGCTCTCACTTTATATCAATGGTGTTCATACTCATACGCTAGAAGAAAATAATTTCGTATTTCGTGAGGGACAGGTAGCTATCGGGGTATCTTCCTTTGATGCGCTTCCAATAATCGTTGAATTTGATTGGGTTGCCATAAATGAGAATATGCAGTAATAGTTAATGGATGATTTTGTAAACTAAAGAATTACTAATTGATGTTACGCAAGCTAAAGAGCAGCCGTTTTTGGGGCTGCTCTTTTCGTTTGTAGAATTTTTTCATATTATTATTGGTTTTGGAGCAAGAATTCGTAGCGGGCTTTCAGGGCATTGTAAATATAGTTTTGCCACATCAGCATAATTCGATCTTGACCATAGCTGTGTGATGAATAGGTTTGGATGATCAGTTGTCCATCGAGACAAGAGACTGCTGTGAGATAGCTATCTCTGACGTTCACGCGTGCACTCCACAAGGGTAATGCACTACTCCCAGGTCGCAATCTTAGGAAGTCGCCAATATCTCCGCCAAGCCAGTAGCCTGATGGATTTGTCAACGAGATCCCTTCATTGGGGTTATGGTGAATTGGAATAGTCCCATCGACTGGATATAAAAGATGTTTGTTAAGGTCGGTGTCCATCCAGTCTCGGTGAAATTGAACACCACAGCGAGTCAATATGGTGCTAATTTTCCCTGCAGCGATTGCATCAATATCCCATTCTTCTATAATGATAGAACTGCCCATATTTAGGGCGTCGTTGAGATAAACATAAAATTCGCCCTGGACAGCTGTTCGTAACTCTTTTCCAGAGATGATCAAATCCCAACCCTTACCACCGGGACCCCCAGAAAGAAGTTGGGTTTTATAATGCCCTAAGGCATCTCTTACATCAACATATTGCCTCAACCCCATTGCATCGAGAGATTGTTTTATATACCGGGTTACAGAAAAATCTCCTGTCATATCCTCAAACAGCAAAATACTTGCTGATTTCATCCAAGTTTCAAAGTCACTTTCGTTAAAGGTGGACTGAGATTGAGTTGAACTTTGATCTTCTGCAGGTTGGTCTGATGCTGCTTCTGGTGTTTGGGTTGGCGTAGGCGAGGGTGTGTGGGTAGGTGTTGATGCAGCAGCCTGGGTCAACTGTTGTGCATTTACAGTTGATTGCACATCGATGGCCATCTGAGTAGCGGTTTGAGCAATTTGGGTTGCCTGTTGATCTGTTACTTCAGAAGCTGGGTCGGTATCAGCCGCTAGGGCATTCGCCGCTTCAGCAGTTTGCGTTTTGCTCATAGCCGCTTGTGTAGCCTTAACATTGAGGGCCACTTGAGTTTTATTGGAACTCTCAGTTGTTGGCGTATTACATGCCAACCCTACTATCAAAACAAAGGTTATGACAAAGAATAAAACTCCAATAGGAGAAAACTGAGTGCTTAGAGCGCGTCTATGATTGTTTAGCATATGAATCTCTCCTGGAATTAAATTGCCGATTTGGTTAAGTGAAGATTATATACGTACAGTATAGGAGCAATCACCAAAAAGTCAAGCAGAAATTGGTCATGCTTCTTTTGTGAGGGTTATTTAGTTCTACAAATTGGTAAGAACGTGATACAAAGTTTTCGGTGATAGTGCGTGAAGGGCATTTCGGTAACTCAATAATACTTCTAAAATAATTTTTTCAACAGATTTTTCATGGTTGGCTGCTCGAATAAGCGGATTGAGTAGCCAATCGTTCATATAAATAGAACGCATCCGAGTGGTCCAGACAAATAGTTTCTGAAAGCGCTTGCGCAGATTTTTATCATATGCGGCCAACGCATTAATTGAATAATCGCCAATTGTTGCTAAATCTTTTATAACGCTCGCGGCGATCTGACCAGATTCCATTGCGTAATCAATTCCTTCTCCCGTGAAAGGGTTTACCAAACCTGCAGCTTCTCCTACAAGAATCATGCGATCACGGAACGTGTGAGCAGATGCAAAATCCATGCGAAGTGGAAAGCTTTTGACAACCCCATTTCTTTCTCCTCCAGATAGTATTTCACGTACTGGAGCATGCTCTAGAAATTTATCTAGAATTTCGCGGGCAGTAAAGGGTAATCTTCTTGATTTCCGCAAGAAACCGGCACCTATATTTGCGGATGTTTTTGAAGTAGGAAAAATCCAGCCATACCCAGGCAGGGGAACCCCATCGAAACGGATTTCCATCAAGTCATCTAAATTTGGCAAGTTATCGAAGTATGCACGCGCTGCAATTGCAAACTCTGGCGATTTTGATATAAACCCAAGTTTCTGAAGCAATGAGATGTTTGCCCCCACGGCTATTATCCCTACGTCAGCAGAAAAGCTCAGTTTATTTTTCGCGGATATGCCCGATATTATTACCTTGTTTGATTCTAATCTTAGGTCTGTGACCCGCACTTTTGGCTTAAATTCCGCTCCCAAGCTAATTGCATTATTGAGCAACAAATTGTCTAGTTTTTCCCGTGGCGCAATGTAAAGGTGCTCAGCGAATCCAGGTTTTGGGGGAATAGGGGCGATTAACTCATTCCCATTTGGAGCAACCAGTCGGACGCCATTTAAACGATATCCGAATTCTTTAACCTTATTGACTAAGCCTAAATCCCCTAAAATTTTCAATGCACTTGGAGAAAGTGCATCCCCACAAGTTTTGTCACGCGGGAATTCTGATTTGTCTAAAAGTAAGACACGCATTCCCCCCTTAGCCAGGAAACTGGCTGCAGTGCTTCCACCGGGGCCGGCACCGATAATAGCAACATCGTAAATGATACTCATGTAGTGACTATTTCTTCGATATAGCCCCTATCCTGCGTCTAACTGTTGAACAATATCTAAGACTGCCCTTCGTGAAAGCTTCTTTTCGCCGCGTTCTAACGCATTTAGAGTTGCATATGCTAATGCTCTGGGAATTTCGACAAAGCTCTTGAAAGTGGTTTTAGGAAGTGTTTTTGAGTATTCACTAAAACTGTCAAGGTTATGGCGTGCATAAGCAAACATTTGCTCTTTCTCCCAATCTTCTGGGAAGAAATTCACGCCTCGATCCAAATCTTCTCTGCGGTTGCGAAGGATATTGACGATCTGCAATCCGCGACCGAATTGAATGGCATAAGAGCGATGAATTTGAATTTTTTCGAACCAGGCCCAAAGGTCACAGAGTAATAGCCCTACTGCACCCGCCACTCCGTACGTATAGCGATCTAAGTCGTCGATGGATACAACTTCAAATCCATTGGTCGCCCAATGCGCCATGCGGTCAGCCATTGCGGCTGTCGCCTCCCAAACACGTGGTGCGATAAATGTGGGCGCCAGGCATGCCCATTCGCCAATTCTTAGTGTCACTTCTGGTAAAACATCATGAAACTCCATCAGGGCTGATTCTAGTACCTGGTGGGAGAATGTTTCCTCTGAAGTCTGCGCCTGAAGAATAAGACTTATCGTTCTAAGGATTTTAGCTTTGAGGGACCCTTCTAGAGTGGGGTGGTCTTCAACTTCATCAATTGCTCTAAGACAAAGGTACCCAGAAGCCACAGCTTCCCGTAGTCCTTTTGGCAACCTTACGATTGGCAGATAGAAAGTCCTGCTGGTGAGTTTGAGCGTGTCCATTGCTTCCTGATATAAAGCCATAGTTTAGTCTCGATTCTTCCTGAGGAAATTGTTCGATTGCGAGCATCTATGCAATTAGCTCTTATTACATCCATTATAACCCTGCAAATGAATATAGGTTGTGGAAAATGCATTAAAAAGCACAATTGGCAAAAATAAAGGCTTCTTATTCGAAATGCTGTTTGGCAGAGGCGATCTTAGCGTTGTATAGAGAAGTTAACAGAAGTACTGGTCTCATTACCAGCAAGGTCAACAACTCTTATTTCAAGGATATGATCGCCGATCCGCGGGAGCCATGCATAGGCATAGGGTGGCTGAGATTGAGTATCAATGCGATTGTCATTCAAAATGTACTCGACCTGCTCAATCCCAATATTGTCGCTGACTTGAAGCTGGAATGTGACTGGAACTGTCGCCTGGTAATCGAAAATCTGACCATCTTTGGGGTGCGCAATCAGAATTTCGGGTGATTGATTATCGATAGTTACTTGTATTGTATCAGTATCAACTTGCTGATCGCTGCGGACAACGACAAGTTGAACTGCGTACAGCCCACTAAGACCTGAAGTATCCCAGGTTGCCAGGAGGGTTCCATTAACTACCGGCGTCTCGACATCCTCGCTGATCGCTAACCAATTTTGTGGGTTAAGTCCTTTGCCAACTTGCAGACGGTATGAAACGAAATCGCCCCCCGATGCTGTGCCTTGAATAGTTTGTTCCCCTTTGATATTTGTAAAAATGGCCGGGGCAGTAATCCTTGTATCGGGAGATGGGCTGGGAGTATAAATTACATCGTAGAATTCTGGTGGAGCAGGAATCCCGGATTCGGTTGCCCATTCGCTGGCTTCAGGCGGGACGATCATATAGACACGTTCTTCGATTAACTCTGGGGGAGTGAAGACTGTGGCTAAACGACCGGTTTCGCGATTGATTTGATAATTTTGGAACAGCGTGTCGGTTTGTGTTGGTTCTTGGCCGCTAAGAAATACCTCGCTGACAACAGTAGGGCAATCACCTGTAGGCAGCATGCCTGATGGGTCGCAAACTGTCATTGTATTTATGCCTGGGGGCGCTGCCCAAGATTCTGCAGGAATATCGCGCGTGGCATATTTAATGATGGCATGCCAGAGAGCAGAGCTAACCTTCGGTGACAGATTGCCACCCTCGAGCGAGTCTGAAACCCCCCTGCCCATCCACACACCAACCACCAGGCGGGGGGTGTAACCTATCGTCCAAATATCATCTCCTGTCATTGTGCGGCCCATCTTTGCCGCCACAGGCTGGCCAATTTCCAAAGGATTTGGATGACCCAGGCTCTCCCAGCGAGCAGATTCATCGCTCAGCATATGATTGATCAGATAAGCAATTTGGGGACTGGTCACAGGTTGGATAGTGGGTGTTTGATCGACGATCCATTCACCGCCGTGAAGATCACTTACACGGAGCAGCGTTACCGGTTCCAGATTGAATCGATTTTCATCTTCATTAAGGTTACCCTCTCCAACAAAACTTCCTAAATTGGAGAAGATTCCAAAAGCCTGGGCCATATCTAGCAGTGTAACTTCCCCTCCATCTAAGAGATATTGGCAGCCTGGGCATTCGGTGATCGTCGAATTATCTGAACTCAGGTTAGTAGGCAATTTGATACCAAATTGCCCTGTGGTGCGCCAAACGTTTTCTGCTCCAATTTGATTGACGGTTCCAAGAGCAGGGATCATGTAGTCATTTGCTAGCGCTACGCGCAGGCGCATTGGACCACGAAATTCATCCTCGGGGTTTGTAATTTGGTTGACCGATTGGCTAAATGTGGAAGGAATATCCCATAATAGGCTAGCGGGATTGAAGCCACGCGTGAATGCAGTCAGATATGCAAATGGGGTCAGGAGAGAGCCCGGAGAGTGGCCGGGGAGATGGGCAGGGTCCAGGCCTGGCGTGGTTTCACCTATCATAGCCAATATTTGCCCTGTGAGCGGGTCCAAAACTAAGGAATTTGATACTAAACTGTCATAGTCACCATCATCAAGCACCAGCGAAGGGAGTAATCGTGAAGCTTCACAATCCTGATCTGATAACTCAGCGCCAGCCATTTTGGCGAGATAGGCTTGAGATGCACAAATGGCCTGTTCTTGCAAATCGTAATCTAAGCTGGTGAAGATTTCGAACCCGCCACGCTCCAATCGTTTGTCTGGGATTTGTAAGGATAATTGTTCTCGAACAAGGTTTATGAAAGCTGGAGCAATGGTTTTTGGGGGCGTGGGAAATTCTTGGAAAGTGATTTCTGTTTTGCGTGCTTTGAGTGCCTCTCCAGATGAAATATAGCCCTTTGAAAGCATGGCATCGGTTACGAATATGCCGCGTTCGGCGGCTGTATCAGGAGTATCTGTGGGGTTTATGCTGGGTTCGTGCGCGATTGCGGCTAAAATACCAATCTCTGCCAGGTTGAGTTGATCGACTGATTTTCCGAAATAGGCTTGCGAGGCAGATGAGACTCCGTAAACTTGGTTGCCAAAATAGGCGCTGTTGAGATACCACTCCAATACCTTTTGGCGCCCATATTGGCCTGTTATCTGCGCCGCCATTAGGCGTTCTCTTAAATCTTGCCGACGGCCATCAGATTCATTCCACATTAACAAATCTGCAACCAGTCGCTGGGCTAGCGTTCTGTGAGCATTTGGCTCAGAGCTAAGATTGGTGAACCCGGGGTGCTCCCAGAATGTCGGGTCGGAATACGCTATCGTTGCATGGATGATTTCATCTGGGATAGAATTTTCGCTCAGATGTAGATAATTGCGCTCCCTGACGGCTGGATGTTCTAACTCAAGCAGAATATGAGTTCCCAGACGATCATAAAATCGAGTAGGTTGGAGTAATAAACCGTTTGGGGGTTCCAATAGAGTGGGGATATTTTCTAATGCGGGCAGATCTCTTGTAAGGGATATATACACCAAAGTCGCCACGATAAAGAAGGCCGCTGCCAAAATGCTTAATGAAGTCGCAAAACTTAGGCTAGATAGTCGATAGAATGTGTTAGCGTATTTTTTGCGGCGACGTCGGCGCGCCCGAAGAATCTGAGGGATGTTGGGCATATGAGCATTTTACAATGAATTAGGGTTAAGGAAAAGTCAGCAGCGAATTTGATCCCTGTTTCGCTGCTGACTTTTATATCGAGGCGGAGCCCCTATGATTTACAGATGATGCCCCAGCACCCACCTCCAGAAGTTGTTAATGCCAAAGAAAAGATACCAATTCGATGTTGCCAAATTGTTGCCATATTCTGGGAGATGAAAAAATCTCGGTTGCTCCCAGATAGTTAAATTCTTTGAATTGTAGGTTGGGTGATTCAGCTTATGAAACTTCTTGATGTGCTCTTTCTTGCACTTTTTCGAACCGTTTTTTATTTTCTGGCCTGTTGATACTGCTGCCAATCTGATCGATGATCGCCATTGTGCGTTTCCGTATCACAGCTTTTTCTGTTTCATCGACGATTTTGAACAATTGATAATTTGAACCTAATTCTATGGTTGGCGATAACTTTTTCTTCGCGATCTCATCTGGACTTTGTCCATTTGGGACCTTTCAAGGTGAGTAACATACGGCTTCAAAC
>CAYQQX010000157.1:0-11069 GCA_964419495.1 uncultured Anaerolineales bacterium | reverse complement strand
GGCCACTGCGCTGGCCTGAAGAGGCCCTCGACCAAGCTACCCATCAGCGGGGACAAGACTGCTCGGGGTTATGTCCAGGATGTCGAGGTACTTGGCATCGATGATCGTGCTCGCAAGTTCATGTCCATTGCCATTGCCGTTGACTTTTCGCAGCGGCCCTTGGATGACAACCCTGGGGAGATTGCTCCTTTTCCTGGCCCAATCCAGGATGATTTCCATCCGTTTGCCCGTCAGAACAATAGGATAGCCCCGGTTCAGATGCCCTTCGGATATTTGCTGAGAATTGTCCGGAGGTCGTTTGGTCATGAGCGTACACCGCAAGGCTTGATGTACGCGTCCGTCCATAGGGATATCGAGAACTTGCTCGATGTACAGCCACCCCGAAAGGATGACCACATTGGCCCCTTCAGGATCGAAATGCGTACCGAAATGTTTTTGCATAAGGTTTTTCCATTTCAACGATGATTTCCAAATTCTAGCTATTCGGGCCGCATAACCGGCGTTTCAATTCGTCGCGCTTTTCACTCGTTTGCGGGAGCATGTCATCCCAATGTCCGCCTGAAGGGTAATGGGTCAGGAAGGAGTGCAGATCATAGGGACTGTATTTGCGGTACATGCTGACTTCAGCTGGTTCGGCGCGCCCTTGCTGCACCCGGCGGAGGGCGAACATCACTGGCGAATCGATGCCTTTTCCCTTCTTGCTGTATGTGTAGATCAGCCAGGCCACGAAAACCGTGACGTCACTCTCTCGCAAAATATCCTGGTCATGTGGGTTGATCTCGGGGTTGTATTTGAAAATGAATTCCCAATCCCAAGAAAAATCAGTATCCCCCCCACCCTTACCTACCTGCCCGTTGGCAGCCTGCTGATTTTCGCCCTCGCCGCCTCTAGTAGGTAGGTTCTGTGGATTAGAGTTTATGTGTTTTAAACCTGGTGTTAAAGAGCTTAAATAGGGGGCATTTGCGCGAATATCTGGGGACATCTGCGCGAATGCATAGGGGACATCTGCGCGACGATCTGGGGACATTTGCGCGATTGCGTAGGGGACATTTGCGCGAACCCATAGGGGACAATCGCGTGATTGGGTGCGCGGATGCGTAGGGGACATTTGCGCGAATACAGACTCAAGGGCTTCTGACCAGTTCTGGGATTGCTGAGTCTGTTCGGCTACCTGGCCCAGGATACCGAGCGGTATCTCGTCCTGAGTGACCTCGAATGTGCGAGGTGCGGTGTTGAAACCGTTTGATTGTTTTCTGTTATCCAGTTCCCGCACATAAGCACTTAGCAGGGGTTCCTTGGATGCTTGCTCCTTCTTCCGTGATTCGTGCAACCAGCGCCAAACCGTCATAGGCCGCTTCAACCCCATCCAGCCTGCAATCTCTGACCAGCCGCCAGGCACGGTGACGTAGTTGCGATATTCGCCGGTCTCGCGGTTGAGATAGCAGCGATCCCGCAGCAGGGTAAGCATCCAGGCCGGGCCGGGCCCCAGCAGCGGTAACAGGTTCTCGATGAAGAAATGGGTGATGATGATCTGGTCATTGGGTGGCATGATGTGGTTCTGGATCTGCTGCGCTAATGTCCTGTACTGCGCTTCGGGCAGCTGCTCAGCGAATAAATCCACCACCAGACGCAGAACAGTGACTGGAGCGGCCTCGACCGGTATCTCGGTTTCGGCAAAGAGCAGTTCTTCCAGAGGAGTATGCACAGCCAATTGAAGAACCGCTTCCGGCCCACCGGCCAGTTCGAGATTATCCAGCAGCCAAGTGCGTAACGAACAAGCATGAGCGGCGGTCAGCGGCATGGTCATCTGCACCCGGTAGGCATGGGCGGCCATGACAGGCGTCTGTCCATCGGACGATACCCAGCTTGTTTTGGTACTCGACAGACTGACGAACCCTTCCAACTTCTGCCATGTCTCGGCTTTCTTTTTGCGACGGCGGAAGGTGCGCCTGTTGATGCCTGACCAACGAGCGATACTGCGTTCGGAAACGCGCAGTCTGCGAGCGCCACTTCTGCGTCCTGCTGAGTAGGCCGCCTGACGAAAACCGACCACCATCCAGGCTAGGTTGGGACCTAACTTAGAAAGATGGTAGCGACCGAAGTAGGCCGGGATGGCAATGATGCCAGTGCCGACGATCTCGTCGTAGGGCAGATCGAAGACTGCCTCGACCTCAGCGATTTCGTCGTCTTCTTCGATGTCGGCTTCGTCCTGGGGATCAATGACTACGAAGTGCACTTCTATGGCCTGGTTCATGATGCCGGTCAAGAGCTTTGCGATGGCGCTCGTAAGACGATCAGCCAGCCAGTCCCGGGCATAAGCATTTCTAGTGCTAATAGTGAAAATATCGTCTTTGAAGGAGACGAGCTCTGCATCGCGTACCCAGGTGTCGAAGGCGGCTTTGGGCATCTCCAATTGCAGTTGGCCGAGGGCGGCTTGCCAAGCTTGTGGTGGTTTCATGATGGCTTTTTCCTGTTCGTGATCATTGATTTGGCGTTTTTGATAGAAATCGCCAGGAGCGTTTCTGCGGGGCGATATTTGGCGGGTATGCGATCATATGGATGGGGTCAGAAAAAACGCTCCCCTTGCTTCTTGGCGGGGAACCGTCAGCGGCAACGTCAGCGGCAATGTCAGCGGTACGTCTGCGGCAAGTCAGCGGCACGTCAGCGGCAACGTCAGCGGCACGATTTTTCACTCCCAAATAAGTTGAAAATTGGTGCACATGAGCAAGTTCGATTCTCCCGCTATTCATCGTCAGTCTCTCTCAAGGCCAGTTTTCCGGCGATGTATGCTTCAATGGAGAAGGTCAAGAATCGAGCGACAACCTCACCGTCATGGTAAGTTCGACGGATTAGATCGCCATCCGAGGTGCGTTGCGCTTCGCACACATCATCAATTTGCTCGATCAGATCGGGAGAAAGCCGGTAGTTCACTCGTTGTTTGTAAAGCGATGTCCCATTTTTCCTGTGGCGTCTCTTCCTCTTTTTGTGCGGCTTGTTGCCCCAAGTATTTTCTGCCCAAATGGGTTTCTTTTCATCTGACCAGCCCCCAGGTATTAGCGTCAAGCCGTTCTTGTCGAGTTCAAGTTCCAATTCGAAATCATCGCGGCGGTAGCAGATCAGTGCGTACTCCAAAAATGCTTGGGCGATCTGGCTGGCGTTGTAGCCATAGGTTGCTGCGATCTCATTGACGGTATCCCGCACCTGGTTGGGTACTTTGCGATAGGTTCTGCCGGGATGCTTGCTTTCCCAAGATCGGTCGCGCACTGTCTGGATTTTGGGTTCAGCCGTGCGCAATTGATCCAAGATCGTCGCTGGACGTTCAGGTTGAACATCAGGCGCGCTTTGATCTACATCGGCTTGAGCTCCCCAGCCACCATTATTTGCTGCTTTCTCTTGGCCTTTATCCTCGTCATCCCAAATGCTGCGACGCGCCATGGTTTCTCCCGTTTCTAGTAGCGATAAACTTCTTTCACGAATGCGCTGTATTCATCTGCTGAGCGAGAATCTGGGTTCTTCTCGAAGATCGTCTTTGCTTCCCCAGGACATTCACTCAAGGTGGTAGCCCGGTGGATGGGTTCCAATACCTTTTCTGGAAAGCCCTTGTTCAGTTCGTCGATGGATGCTTTATGCTCGTTCAGCTGCCCGCGGAACATGGTAGGCAGCACACCGATCAATGCGCCTTGCCAACCTTTTTCTTGCTGCAAAGTGACCAGCGTGCGGGCGACCTTCTTGACACCATCAGTGGCCAGGTATTCCGTAGATGATGGAATCACTGCGAGGTCAGCAGCCCACAGAGCACGCTCTTGGATGCCTCCGACGCTGGGAGCGGTATCTATGATGATGTAATCCAGATGCCCATTGCTGGTGAAACGTGCCAGGGTTTCCCGTATCCAGGAGACGGGATATTCGCGGGCATTGATGACGGTCTGGGCTGCATTGGTAGTCTGGTCTCCAGGGATGAGCCACAGGTTATCCCGGCCAGTATTGCGCACATACTGCTTGATGAACTGTGTCTCTTGCGGCTTCATTCCCATGGTGAGCAGGTAGTATGCGCCCTCCTCGGGCTTCATTCCCAGGGAGGTGGCGCATTGCCCCTGGGGGTCAAGGTCAACCACTAATACGTTCTTGCCCATCTGGGCTAACCCATGCCCCAGGTTGATGACGGTGGTCGTTTTACCAACTCCACCTTTTTGATTGGCTATGGTGATGATCTTTGCAGTCATGTTTACCTCGTTCTATTTGTACTCGCCTGCTTTATAAAGGACCAAGATTTCTTCTTCTTTCTCTTTGCGGAACTCGGCCGCGGCCTGGAGAGCCTCTTCTCGGTTGTTGAAGTGATGATGATAGAAACGTTTGTTGCGACGTTGATTTGGTCTTGGTGCCCAGAAGACGCTGAAATAGGGAACTCTTTTCCCGCTGCGAGTGCTATAGAAAGTCTCTGAAACACCGTGTACCCCGGTCTTGTTCGATTTCATTGGCTCAGTGAAGAAGGGCAAGTACTCGATTTGATGTTCGCGGACAAAATCGTCGCGATGAGCAATGGCGGCCTGCAAAGCAGCTTCTCCGCTGCCGAATACGATGTCGCTGAACAACTTACGGTAGACCTTTCCATGGTGGTAAATGCGCACGAACCAGCCGTGGGTGCTGTTGTAATCCATTCGACTGATGTTTTTCAGTTTGCTTGCTGCATTTCTAGACATAAGCCCTATTCACCTTTCCTTTACAAATCAATAATCTGGTTATCGCCGCTCTCTCTGAATGTTAGCTGCGGGAGATTTGGAACACCATCAGGGTGGTTATTGACAGCAGCGTGGGGCGCGTAGACCCGGGGTTGCGCAGGCGGTGCAGGAACCTGAAGCTTCTGATGAACTGTCACCTTGGCCCCGTCTCGAATGTCGACAGCTTTGGCGATCTTGTCCATGGCTGCATCTGCACCGCTGAGAAATCCGCGCACTTCCTTGCTGCCAAACCAATATCCGAAAGCAAACAGTATCGGCAGTGCGAAGATAAGGATGAGTAAGAAGATGCGCAGGCGTTCTTGTGAGACATCGGCGGTTAGCACCCAAAGACCATAGGTGATTGCGGAAAACAGGACAAAGAACAGACCCAGGCCGATTAGGATGATCTTTAGGGGGATCTCCAGGTTGCTTTTCTTTCTGCGCTTGGTATTGGATCCTTCACCAACATGAATAAAAATGGATTCGTCCGGCATAAAAATTTCCTTTCTACCTACGTCCTGCCTGCCTACTTTGGGAACATATAACCATCGGAGTGAAAACACCACTTCTTCCCAACTTTGCTATGTGTTCTTCAACCGGGCAGGCAGGCAGCGGCTAATTGCTGCGATTTAATAAGTGCCAATTCATGGCAGTCAGTTTGTGATGAGCAGCGCGCGCCAGAGCCAAAAGACGATCTGCGCGCACGCTGCCGGGACGATCCAGTCCAGCCTCATCGAAGGCGGATTGCAATTTGGGACGTCCGTTACCTAGGTGCGCCTGCACCAAACCCAGAGCCAGTTCTTCACCAGAGTAGCTCCATTTGGGGGTCTCTTCATTTATAGGGAGTGTGCCTGCGGCCTCGGGGTCAAAGGGGGGCCAGGTCTTGAGCATGGGTTGGCCGCTGCTCCAAGAACTTTCAAGTTCCTGGTCAGGGATATAGGCTAGTTGAGTGCGGTGGACGGCTTGTGGGGTGATGGCATAAGCATCTCCTGCTCCCATGAGATGATCTGCCCGTGGATCAGACCCACCCACGACCACCTTGCTGGCAATGTAGTCTTCGGTTTGCAGGGCAACGCGGCCTGGCAAGTTGCGCTTGATGGCGCTTTCATCGCCGAATGCATCTGCCTTGGGGTGCTGCGTGCCGATCAATAAGTGTACGCGCGCTCCGCGACCTTGGGCTGCCAGGACGCGGAGCATTTCAGTAATGGCATCATCTTTGGTGAATTCCTGGATCTCGTCGATGATCACAATGATGCGGGTAGTTTTTTGACGGGTTTCGAAACGCTGTCGCATTTCAGCCACTGTCCAGGAGAGCGCCTGTCGAGCCTGGGAAATATCGACCGCCACCGGTCCAATTACATGGGGAAGATGTTGCAAGATCATCAGTCCGTCACCATATTTTCCATCGATCATTACCAGTTGGTTCTCTGGGTCTTGAGCCAGTTGAGCGATGGCCGCTCGCATGGCGTAGGTTTTCCCGCTGCCGGTGTATCCACCGAGCAGATAATGGGGTACACGGTCGCTGAAGCCCAGCGTGATTGTGGCGCCGTATTCATTCATGCCTGCGATCCAGCGGCCACCGCCTTTGGGATACTGGCCCATCTCTGAAAGACGGATATCGGTCACTGCCACGCCCTCGGGCCATCCAGCTTCCAGGCGCACGAAACGCCGGGACATGTAGACCACCGGAGTACCGGTGAACTGCCAGGGGATCAACTGCCGGTGTAGGGCATGATCATCTGAACGAAGTTTTTTCATCAACTCTCCTGCGCTCAAACCGGCATCGATCTCCAGCGCGCCAGCCCGGGGACCGGCCACGGCCATGATCTGTTGCAGGTGGATAGTTTTTTTGCCAAACACTGCTTTATCTTGTGAGAAGTGCCAGACCGTATTGGCCCAGTCTTGCAGGAACTGCTTGCGTGTGTCATACAGAGTTCGATTTCGCATGATGGCTTTCCTCCGTTGATAGTTGATTGCCTTCAGGGTGGGCGAGCAGCGTTGGAATGCAATGCTGGATATTGATCCTATCTGCCTTGCGTATAGTCACAATTAGGTGATAAACGCATTATGATCTCAAATAGGTGCTCAAGCAGATCGAAATACCCGACTCAGCAGGGTTGATCATTTGATAATATTGCCGATGAGTGCTTAAAACAAAAAGCGCCTCGCAATAAGCGAAGCGCTCATAAGCTTGATAGGGCAATAACCAACAATACCAGAAATTAGTTTTCTGGATTCAGATCGTGCCTACGCCGAATTACTCGAAGACCTTCTTCGATAGATGTACCGGATGGGATAATTATTATTGGGTTGTAACAGGCGTGCTGCCGCCCGTCGGGACCGCTGATGGACAAACTTCATTCAGCCGCATGTGTCAAATGCAGTTTGTCTATAATGAGCGTTTCACTCTAGCCAGTGAGCGCTCATTTTTTTTAATCCAGCATATGTTCGCCTGGTTTCATTCTTGGTGACTCATTCTGTGCTTTCTAGAATAATAGTCACGTTATCTCGATCTGGCGGTAATTCTACACCATTAGATTGTGTGCGTCAAATTCTATATCGCTAATCCGCGCCAGTAAATTGTCCTTTTGCTCCTTCTTCCCAACCTGATTCTTGTGCAGCCATCCGAAAGATGTGTAGGAATTCCGTTGTGGGCTTGAACCTTGTGATTTTCCCGGTTTCCAAATTGAAGTGCACCGTTTCGAAGATGAGATGGGCTATTTCTGCTCTTTCTGCTTCGGTAGCCTCTTGAAGATAGGGTGCCAAGTTCTCTAACTGCAACCCCTGCTCCATCAAGGTTGCACCATCGGGGATGATTAATCCTTCCAGTTTTTCTTGCAGCGCATCACGTTTGCGTTCATATTCCTTATCGTCAACCAGGCCATCCTGGTAGGTACGTACCAAGCGCCGTAATTGCTCTTGAGTGTGCAGGCGTTCTTTTTCTATGTGGTTCGTCTCGTCGAAATCGGCGGCCATCTGTTCGATTTCCTTTTGCCAGTTCTGGGGCAGGCGCAACTTGGTTAGTATGTCTAACACCTGGGGGTCGGCGTGATCCATACGAATAGATGTGCCAGCGTGTTCGCATACCAATCCTCGGTCACGGGAAGCTTCTCGATAGTAATAATGCAATTTCGTAGATTGCATCCGGAGGTGGCGTCCGCAATGATCACAACGGATGATGCGTTGCAGCAAATAATGTCGCTTTGGCTTTGAACTGTAGCTCTTGCGTCGTCGAGAGCGTTTATTACGGACCGATAAGCATTTGTTGAAAAGGTCTTTGTCGATAATCGGTTCGTGTTTCCCAGGCCATTTCTCATCCTTGTAGGACACAACGCCACAGTAGAAATCGTTTTGCAAGAATTCGCGCACCGCGTCTTTGCTCCAACGTCTCCCTCGCCGGGTTTTGAATCCTTTTTGATTCAGGTAGTCAGCAATTTGTCGATTGCTATATTCGCCAGTGGAGTACAGTTCGAAAGCGCCATGGATTGCCTCAGCTTCGTCTGGGACGAGTTCTGCGGGTTTACTGCTCTCTCCGGACTTGTAGCCGAAGGATAGGCTGCCATTATGCAGCCCTTTTCGTACGCGTTCCTTTTTCCCCTTGGCTGTTTCTGCAGACAGGTTTTCAAGATACCATTGGGCAAAAACTGCCATCATGTGAAAGAACATTCTCCCCATGGGCGTTGAATAGTCGAACTCTTCGGTTACAGAGGCGAGCGTAACATCGTGGTCATTTAGAAAGCGAAAGTTTTTCAGCGTGCTATCGATGTTGCGGGAAAAGCGGTCCAACTTATGGATCAGCACAACTTTGAACTTGCCTTGACGCGCGCCTTCTAGCATATTTTGAAAACCGGGCCGTTTATCATTCTTCCCTGAATAACCTGGATCCTCATACACTTCGACAACCGTCCACTCTCTGTGGTCAGCAAACTTGCGACAAGCATTCTGCTGGGCGCTCAGCGAGAGACCTTTTTCGGCCTGCTCATCAGTTGAGACTCTCGTGTAGATAACCACAGGTGTATTAGGCCCGTATTCTTTGTTGACTGACCCTCCATCCATCAAAGGGCGGGGGCGGCTGCGGTTTTTTTGCCGCTTTCGAGAACTGGTTACGCCAATCGGGCCTTGTTTTTCTGTCATTGGAATACTACCTCTAGTCATCAATCACTCGTTTGTTGAGATCTTACAAAATCAAATTGTAGCACTACTTCCCAGTGCCGCGGACACTGGGAAGGTTTTAGCGACTTAGGTTTCGTCGTTTTTCTCGGATTTTTCTGGCTTTCGGATGCGAAGACGAATCTTCGCCAATAGCTCCAGCAGCACCCTTACCCGAGGTGTGATCTTCTTGTCTTCATTGTCTTTCGTCATGGGTACTATCTCCTTATGAGTAAGTACCCGACCGGTCGGGATGTTTGACAAAAGCCCAGGGCTGTGCCATATTTGGCGTGTTTTGTTTGCAAACATGAAATCAGCTAGCCAAGGCTCTAGCATAGCATTCGCGAGTTGACAGGACTACCCCAAAAGTTGACAGGTTTTATGCCACCAACGAGAGAAACGATCATTGTCCCTTCAAAGACGCTCTTTGGCGCTCGGCTTTCTTATGTGCTGGGCCAAATGGGGATCAAGCAAGTGGAATTGAGGCAGAGATTGAACGCACACTATTATTACCGCGATGTTTCGATAAGCTTGGTTTCGCGCTGGATGTCAGGCGAACGGGACCCAACACCATATTTGAAAGAGATCGTCGGAGTGCTCAGGGGTGATTTGAAAAATTTTTTCAACACCGCGGGCAACGCAAGAAATCACGGATTGGTACGCTCACCTTGAAGTCGAGGATATGTTGATAAAAGACGGTTTCGCTGACTGGTTTCCTAGAAGACGCGCTCCCATCCTTGCAGGAAGTATCCCGCACCTGAGGCTACCCGATGCTTATCTCCGCCGTCCCGATGTTCGCGATGAGATTGTGTCTCGGTTATTGAATATGGGCCCGCAAACAGGAGCGCTGCGCGAGAGTATCATTGCGCTGGCAGGACTTCCGGGCGCTGGCAAAAGCAGCATGGTGTTGGAAGTTCTTGAGAAAGTGCGCCCTTACTTCCTCGGCGGGGTCTTGTATGCTGATCTAGGGGTGCAGACACCTCGGGATGCCCTTGATGGATGGTGCCAGGCATTGCACATAAATCATTCGAACACCAAGCCCTTGCCGGTACTGGTGGAGCAAGTGGGTGAAGTTGTGGGTGAAAGTGACAGCCGTTGGTTGATTGTCGTTGAGAATGTCAGCGATGGTCGCTTGATGCAGGAGTTGAAGCTGCCCAATACATGGCTGCTGCTGACAACTTATGGTGTTCCACCGCTACAATCCTTGGGGTGGGAGAAGCACATGTTCGAACTGCCGCCCTTGGATGAAAGAGAGACGGTCGAATTGCTGAAGCGTCGTTTAGATGACATCTGGGATCGAGACAACAGCACGAAGAATGCGAAAGAACTGCATCGTTTGGTGGATGGATTGCCAATGGCGGTCGGGATTCTGGCGGCAGTGATCCGCTCACGGGGCTGGGAATACGTCATCAACCGACTCCGAGATCGAGAGCAGGCGATATCTGTGATTCGATACGGGGGTGGACAAACGTCTGTCACATCTTTGGCGCTGGCATTGGATAAGTCCCTGCCCAATTTATCCAGCCAAGCCAGGATATTGCTGGCAGCGCTGAGTTCTCTGGACTTCGATGCAGCAGCATTGTCCGGAGACTTGGGAAAGTGGGAAGGATTAGCATTGGACGGTATCGATGTGGAAGCTGCTCAATTTGAGTTGGTCGAGCATTTTATCTTGAAAACTGAGGATGGACATGGATTCCGTTTGCACCGGTTAGCCGCTCTCCATGCTGCCCGGTGTGAAATTGGATGAGTGATACTGAAGAATGTACAACAAACATATGTTACGGATAAATGGGGTGAACTGAATAGACCCTTAAAATGGCGAAAAGCGAACCAACGGCTTGGAAACCATGACCAGACGCGCATTTCCTAACAGACCTTGGGTACAGTGGCTTCGAAAACTAATCCATCCCTCTCACCTACTAAACTGAAACAGACTCGAAAGGACAAATTTCCTTGCTAAGCCCATAATTTTCTGCAATAATATAGATGCCCTGCCCAGGGTACCCCCCTTACTCTGGGTGGGGTCTTTTTTGGGGGCAATATCTAGAACTTACCCAAAGGAAACACATGGACATAATCGTCACCGACCTTGATGGTACTCTCACGACTGGTTCAAGCTGGCAAGGCTTTCGCAGCTACTTCAAGAAAACCTACAACGCCTTGGCATACAACCTGTTTTTCATCCGTTTCCTACCGCATTTC
>CAYQQX010000156.1:0-11143 GCA_964419495.1 uncultured Anaerolineales bacterium | reverse complement strand
GAAAAAACAAACAATTCATACCCAAATTCAATAGATCAGGCACTGCCTTATTGTCTGGGGTTCTCGATGCTGGGGGAAATATGCTGTATCTTTTGGCAATTCAGTTCACCCGTCTTGATATGGCCGCGGTGCTGTCTTCACTCTACCCGGCAGTAACCGTACTCTTGTCGACATTCATCCTCAAAGAAAAGACATCCTCATCGCAATGGATTGGTGTTGCACTGTGTATTACGGCCATAATGCTAATTGCCCTGTAAACTAAGTAAGTGGAAATTTTTGCTGTGACCGGTCTTCGCGAAACATACTCTTGGAGTACCCGACCGAGTCACTCCGACACGGTCAGGAGACCGGCCTGAGCTACGAAAGAAAACATAAATTCACATAATTTATAGAGTACTTATCACTATCGGTTAGAATACGTATGGAGGAGTTCATGTCTACGTTATTGTTTACTTACTTGCTTATGATGCTGCTGCAAGTCTTTCATATCTTCGAAGAGATTGGCATGGGAGCCTACAAAGTCGCCCACTCCTTAAACATATACCTGTTTGCGGCCTCTGTTCTGGTGACGATTAATTTCGCTGCTTTTGCACTGATCGCCTTCAATGTGCGCTTCGGTTTATATTTGGGCCTATTTACCAGTGGCGTGTTGGCTCTGGGCAATGGGGTCATACATGTCTTCGGCCTGATCAAAACTAAGACCTTCAAAGATAGTCTAGGTGCAGGCGTATTCACAGGAATTCCCTTAGCAATTGTGGGTGTGATCGTTATAATTCAACTGGTCCAAAGCTTGTAATTGTGGTGACTTTATTCCACCGAATTTATGCAAGAAGAAAATTTTTCGACTTATCTGACACTTTGATTGAAATCCTTTTTTGGACACGGAATTACACGGATTTTCACGGATTTTTTCCTTTGTTCTTCAGATATTCTTTTATGGTCAATAATGGCTTGAACAACATAGCGAATCTTGTCATTCCGAGTATAGCGAGGAATCCCCAGAAAGCAGCGTAATTTGCAGCCTGCGTAGGCACTTATTCACGTTTGATTTCAGGGATTCTTCACTCCGCTTTGCTCCATTCAGAATGACAATTGCTCAAGCTTTTTTTTTACTACAACAGTAATTCAGATATTCCGTGTTTGCCCGTGTACAAATGAAAACAGTCAGGTAGCTAGAAATTTTAGAAATTTGAGCAAATTGTAATCATGGCTGCAAGATTTACATCTCCCCCAGATCCAATCAGCTTCGAACAAGAAGTTTGGGACGTTGTGCGGCAAATTCCAGGAGGAAAAGTCAGTACTTATGGGCGCATCGCTGAAATGATCCCACCGCCGGCCGGCATGGACCCCAAAAGCTACCAATCATTTGGAGCACGCTGGGTCGGTGGCGCCATGGCCGGCTGCCCATCCGATGTGCCCTGGCAGCGCGTGATCAATGCCCAAGGAAAGATCAGCGTACGGCACGCCGCCAAGGAGCAGCGTAAACTTCTCGAAGCTGAGGGCATCCAATTCGATGAGCGCCAGCGTGTCGATTTTAAAATCTACCTATGGGAAGGTATTTAGTGTCGCAGGTACGCCGTGGGCGACGCAGAATACCACTGATTATTAATTCAATATCTGAGATTATCAGCGAAAATCTGCGTCCAAATTTTGGAATTAAAAGGAGAGCGTTATGAAAATTGGTTTACAACTACCCCACTTCCGACCTAGTACAGCAGAGAATATGCGCGGCTGGATGAAGGACACTGTCCAAACTGTCGATCAAGGTGGCTTTGACAGCTTGTTTGTGATGGATCATTTCTTCCAGCTTGGCGGTTGGCTTGGCAAACCTGAGGAAGAGATGATCGAAGGCTACACTACCCTGGGTTTCTTTGCTGCGCTGACTGAGAAAGTAGATATAGGTTTGCTGGTGGGCGGAGTGATCTATCGGCATCCTGCACTGGTGATCAAAATGATAACCACATTAGACGTGCTGTCAGGTGGGCGTACATATTTTGGCATCGGCGCGGCCTGGTATGAGAAGGAAACCTTGAGCCTGGGCATGCACTTCCCCACTATGAAAGAGCGTTTCGAGCAGCTAGAAGAGATTCTGCAGATTGCCAAGCACATGTGGTCGGGGGATACCTCGGCCTACGAGGGCGTTCACTCTAAACTGCCCTATCCCTTCAACAACCCCCAACCATTGCGCAAGCCCCATCCTCCCATTATGATCGGCGGCATGGGACCAAGGAAAACCCTGCGCTTCGTGGCGAAATACGGGGATGCCTGTAATTTCTTCGGCGGCGCAGAAGACGATATCATCAAGGAGCGCCTGGAGATCCTGCAAGGGCATTGTGATGACCTGGGACGACCTTATCAAGAGATCGAGAAGACAGTGCTCCAGACGGCCGACTTCGAAGGTGGTTCTGTAAACGATGTAATTTCAAGAGGAAAATATCTCCAGGAATTGGGTTTCACGCATCTGATCTTCAATGTCAAAGGGTTGTATACGCCAGAAACGTTGAAGGCCTTTACCGATGAGATCATCCCGGCACTAAAAGGGTAGAAAAAAGAAACCCGGTTTCTACATTCATTATTGAATCACCCCATGTCCGCTCGCAAACACAAAATAGGCCGTATCAAAAAGCTGGACTTATTCGAAAAGTCCAGCTTTTGTTTTAGCTAGGTAGTGTTGACATTTCAGACATTTTCTAGAGAAACGAGAGCGATTCGAAAGCAACTTGTTCAAGAGAGAAATCCCCAAATGTCAACACGGCCTAATCACCCCATAGAAGAGCGGCAGCGGTTCCACCGGCGTGTCACTCCAGGTGTGAGCCTCGAGCAACCGCTGGCAGGCTGCGGCAAATTTAGCCTGGTCATTGGCGTGGATGGTGAATAACGGCTCTCCACTTTCTACAAAATCCCCAACCTTGCGGTGAATTTCAAAGCCTACGGCATGATCGACAGGATCGCCTTTCACCTCGCGTCCAGCACCAAGCACCACGGCGGCAATTCCTACCTCACCAGCATGAACTCTTTCGATATATCCCGAGCGCGGCGCGCGCACAACTTCAATAAGGGATGCTTTGGGCAAGAGCTGAGGATCATCGACATAAGCAACATCACCATCCTGAGCGATGACTAATTCGCGGAATCGCTCCCAAGCGAGCCCTTCGGATAGGGCTTTTTCCATCATGGGGGCGGCTGCATCTACATTTTCGGCAACCCCGCCTAAGGTCAGCATGTGTGCCGCCACTTCAAGGCAGTGATTCTTGAAGTCATCGGGGCCGCCCCCTCGCAACGTATTAATCGCTTCTATCAACTCGAGGGCATTGCCAACGGCATTACCAAGCGGCTGGTTCATATCGGATAGCAGCGCGACGGCCTTGCGGCCGGCAAGTTGAGCGATATCGACCATCAATTCTGCCAACTCACGAGCCTCTTCGAGCGTGTCCATAAAAGCGCCCAAACCGGATTTGACATCTAACACAATGCCGTGCGCGCCGCCGGCGATCTTCTTGCTCATTATGGAAGAGGCGATCAAGGGGATCGAATCAACCGTGGCAGTCACGTCCCGCAAGGCATACAACTTGCCATCCGCCGGTGCCAGGTCAGCAGTCTGACCAGCCAGTACCAAACCCACATCTTTGATCTGCGATAAGAATTCTTCAGTGGTCAATGTGACATCAAAGCCGGGGATGGATTCGATTTTGTCAAGCGTACCACCGGTGAATCCCAACCCACGGCCTGACATCTTTCCCACGGGAAGCCCGCTAGCCGAAACTAACGGTTCAACCACCAAAGTTGTTTTATCGCCCACGCCGCCGGTCGAGTGCTTATCTACTGCAAATGAAACTACCTCAGAAAGGTCTATCGTTTCACCAGTTTCCACAATTGCTAGCGTTAGATCAGTGGTCTCTTGAGCGGTCATGCCATTGAGCAAAACCGCCATGGCCCAGGATGCAGCCTGATAATCTGGGATATCGCCGTTGACGTACCCCTTTACAAAATAGAGGATTTCTTCTTTGGTTAGTTCACCCTTATCACGTTTTTTTGTAATAACATCGATTGCTCGCATTCTCCGCTCCAATTTTGCGTAATTTGGAAAAACCAAATTATAACCGAACGGTCAGGCTTTTTGCCCATTTTTGCGACGCTCGTTAAATATTCCTGCTACCCCCAACAGAACCAAAATAGCGCCGCCGATCGTCCAAACAGTGATATTTTCATCCAAGATAATCCAACCAAGTAACACCGCGATAACAGGGTTGACATAAGGATATGTCATCACCACGCTAGTGGGCAACAATTCGACAGCCCGCACATAGGCTGTGAACGAGAAAAGGGAACCAAATACAACCAGGTACCCCCACGCCCACCAGGCTTCTGTCACCGGGCTGGGAATTGGCTCCTGGCTGAGAAAAAATATGGCTACGAAACCAATGCCGCCAAATAGCTGCTGATAACCTGCGCTGACCGCAGTCTTAACGCCAACTTGCCTGCGACTCTGCAAAATGGTTCCCGATCCCCAACTGAGCCCAGCTAACAGCAAACCAACGATTGAAAGGATATCTGCCCGAACTCCAGATCGCAGCACAGGCCAACTTAAGACCACGATTCCAGAAAATCCGATCAACAGGGCACCGATAAAACGCCATGAAGGTAATCGGCGGTCGATGATGGCTTCAATGGCGGCCACCCAGATGGGCGTGGCAGCGATCATCAGGGCTGCCACGTTTGAGTCGGCGCGTTGTTCAGACCAATTGACCAATCCGTTTCCGCCCAACCACAGCAGCAAACCCGATAAGACAAGTGTGACTAACTCCCTACGGGTCAGCTTCACTCGCCGGCGGTTCAGGGCACTCCATAATATGAGCATAAGTGCAGCTGGCAAAACACGCATAGCGCCCATAGCAAATGGTGGAAAGCCTGATCCATCTCGCACCGCCACTCGAATGGCCAGATAAGTGCTGCCCCAAACGATATAAACCACAAAGAGATTTAATAATCCAGCCCAAGTTACTTGTTTTTCACTATTCATAAAGTTATCTTATTACATGGATTTTAGATCCTTCGCTCGCCAACGGCGCGCCTGTGGCGGCTCAGGATGACATTTTTGAGAAGGTTTCTAGGGAATCTCGGCTCTGCTGCGGTGCACGAGATAGACACCCCCGATTACAGCGATACCGCCAACAATCTGCCAAGGCGTAAATGCTTCTCCAAAAAAGAGCCAGGCCAAGAATGCCGTAAGTACCGGTTGAGCTAATAAGGTTGCTGCTATGATGGGCGCAGAGAAATATCCCTGCGCATAGTTTATTGCCAGCCAACCCGATACTTGCACCAGCACTCCCACACCCAGGAAATTTAGAAATGTAGCTTTATCATAATCAATGAATGAATGCCTAAAGATCAGATTGGCGATAAACAGAAAAACCGCCGATGAAGTTGTCGTAATCCAAAAATATGGCAGCGTGCGTATATGAATTCGAGCGCGTTGTGTCACCAAATAGTAAGCGCCATAGAACACGGCTGCGCACAAACCTAGGGCACTGCCAATACCGATATTTGCAGCTCGCGAAAAATCTTGACTTAAGATAATTGCCGCTCCCAGCATAGCAACCAGCAGACCAACCCAAAAATTATTGTGCTGCTTTTCGCGAAAGATGAATAACGCACCCAAACCAACCCAAACCGGAGCCGTATTCGCCATCAATGTGGGGATGGCGGCGCCGCTCATCACAATCCCAGTAGTCCAAAATGATAAATCAAGACCAAAGAAAATTCCCCCCAGGATAGCCAACCAAATTGCACCTTTGGTCTGCCCAACAGGCTCACGGCGTGCCTGATTCAAAAATGGCAGCACTACCAATGCAGAACCAATGGCCATGCGATAAAAGGCCGTCACCGTACCGGGTGCATCCGCAGCGCGCACAAAGATTGCAGAAAACCCCAAAGCCAGGATTCCAATACCGAAGGCAAGATAAGCCCTGGGCACACTTCTTGGTTTATATATTGCCCTATTCTTTGTATTCAATGCATCCTTCCTAAGTGGCGAAATAACAAATAAATCCCTGGTGCAGCAACACCAGGGTGAAACGGGGGCGATCGCGATTCGCCAACGGGCGATATTATACTCGCGCCTGACAATATTCCTCTTGCGAGAAAAATTAGCCTCTCATATACTTTACATCATGTCATCTCAGGAAAATAATCTCCGCATTGGAATCGATATCGGTGGGACATTTACCGACTTTGTTGTCTTCGATCCACTCACGGGAGAAATCGTCACTTTCAAGCTGCCATCCACCCCCCGCAATCCTGCGGATGCAGTTCTCCTGGGCTTAGATCAAATCGGTGAACAGTGGGCAGCGGACAGCCCATCTTCAGGGATGCTTCGCGATGGACATTGGAATATCATTCACGGATCGACTGTCGCCACCAATGCATTATTAGAGCGCAAAGGGGCTGTTACAGCCCTGATCACAACCCAGGGCTTCAGAGATGTACTGCAGATCAGGCGTCAAAACCGACCTGAACTTTATAACTTCGCAGCCCAGCCAGAGCCTCCGCTAATCCCAGAAAAACTACGCCTGGAAATTAATGAGCGCGTAGATTATTCTGGGAATATTCTCAAAAATCTAAACGATAGCGATATAGACGATGCTATTGCGAAACTTTCACGACCGCCGACCACAGACGACAAACAGCGGTCAGTGGTCGGCGGTCAGCCATCCGACGTCGATTCAGTTGCGGTTTGTCTACTCTTCTCTTTTGCCAATCCCAAACACGAACAACGGCTCACTGACAAACTTCGGGCAGCAGGGTTCTTCGCTTCGGCAAGCCATGAAATCCTGCCAGAGTATCGAGAATATGAGCGCACCAGCACCACCGTGGTCAATGCCTATGTATCACCCGTACTGGATAGATACCTTTCAAAGCTTGAAACTACTATATGGCCACACAGCAATCCAATATCCAAACTCCAAATTCCAACATCCAATCCTTCGACTTCACTCAGGACAAGCCTCCAGATCATGCAATCCAATGGAGGCAGCATCAGCGTGAAGGAGGCCAAAACTTCCGCTGTGCGCTGCATCCTTTCAGGGCCTGCGGGGGGCGTGGTGGGCTGTCAATTCGTTGGCGAATTAGCTTTGCCCTCGCTGCCAGGCCTGGGGGATGGGGTGAGGGTGCTGACCTTCGACATGGGAGGTACCTCCAGTGATGTCTCATTAATCGATGGGGACCCCAAAATTAGCACCGAGGCAGAAGTTGGCGGACACCCCATTTCCATACCCATGCTCGATATTCACACCATCGGCGCGGGAGGCGGATCAATCGCCTATATCGACGCCGGCGGCGCGTTACGCGTAGGCCCACAAAGCGCTGGAGCAGATCCAGGACCAGCATGTTATGGAAGATCAGTTGACAGTGGACGGTGGACGGTGGATAGTGAAAGCCGCTCCACGTTACCCACTCCAAGCTACCTGCTGGCGACAGTTACCGATGCCAATCTCTTGCTGGGACGAATCCCGCCTGATGACTTCCTGGGCGGGGCGATGCCGCTGTATCCCGATCTGGCCGAGGAAGCGCTTTCTGGCGCAGGAAAGGAGTTGGGCTTTACACCCGTTGAAACCGCTCTCGGTGTTATTGAAATTGCCAACGCGCATATGGAACGCGCATTGCGGGTGATTTCGGTAGAGCGCGGCTACGATCCCCGCGACTTCACGCTGCTCTCGTTTGGGGGAGCTGGAGGACTGCACGCCATTGATTTAGCTCGCAGACTGCGCATTCCAGATGTGCTGATCTCTCCTTATGCCTCGACTTTTTCGGCCTTTGGCATGCTGGCAGCCGATGTCATCAAGGACTATACCCAAACACATATGCTCTCCGGCGATTGTCCCATCGAGGAGATAGCTGCCAAATTCGCACCGCTAATCGATAAAGGCAGTGTCGACTTACGCAACGAGGGTATTGCTGAAAAGCACATTCTGCTGCAGCAATCGCTTGATATGCGCTACCGAGGGCAATCTTACGAACTTAATATTCCATTTGAAGAGAATTTCATCGCAGAATTCCACCATGCCCACCGTCAAACCTATGGCTTTGACCGGTCAGGCGGAGAAATCGAGATTGTCAATTTACGAGTTCGGGCCGTGGGGCAAGTTCCATCTCCCCAAATCCAGAGTCTGCCCATGAAATCCGCAGATCCGTCGGATGCACTGATCGAACATCGCCCGGTGATCTTCGCAGAGGGAACAAAAGAAATCCCCTTTTATCGAGGCGAATTGCTGCAGCCCGGCAACCAACTCCAAGGACCGGTTATTGTCGTGCGCAATGATACAACTATCCTGATCGGTGATGGAGACTCAGCCTTTGTTGATCAATACTTGAATCTAAGTATCAAGATTGGTTATTGACTTGTGGTGTCTCAATAAATGTCAAACACTCAATCTCCAACATCCTACGACCCCATCCGACTCGAAGTATTCAAACATCGTTTCGCTGCTATTGCCGAAGAAATGGGCGCGGTGCTGCGCAGAGCCAGCTACTCCCCTAACATCAAAGAGCGGCGTGATTATTCATGTGCCCTCTTCAATGCCGAAGGATTGATGATCGCCCAGGCTGCCCATATCCCCGTGCACCTGGGCTCGATGCCACTCTCCGTCAAAGCCGCCATCCGCGCTTTCCCAGAGATGCAGGCAGGAGATGTCATCGCTCTCAACGATCCCTATCGCGGCGGCACCCACCTGCCAGATATCACCCTGGTCACTCCAGTATTTGTAAAGAACACTGATGCTTCAACGTGCCAACATGCCAACTTGCAAACATTATTCGGCTTTGTGGCCTCGCGCGCCCATCACGCCGACGTGGGCGGCATGACGCCCGGCTCGATGCCCATTGCACGCGAGATCTACCAGGAAGGTATCATCATTCCGCCGATCAAATTGGTTTCAGCAGGAGAAACCAACCAGGCGGCGATGAAACTGTTGCTCGCCAATGTACGCACACCTGAAGAGCGCCTTGGCGATCTGAACGCCCAAATTGGGGCCAACCAGCGTGGCGCGCAGCGTCTCAGCCAGATGGCCACTGAGTATGGGTTTTCTGAAGTCAATCATTATATGCACGGTATGCTGGAGTACACCGAACGCATGACCCGCCGTCTGCTGGGAGAATTGCCCGATGGGGAATACGCCTTTCAAGATTTTATGGACAATGACGGCACCAGCGAAGAGCCCGTGCTGATCAAGGTTAAAATTGAGATTATTGGTGATCAGGCAATTGTGGATTTTAGTGGTTCAGCGTTACAACAAAAAGGCAGCATCAATGCTGTTTATGCAATATCCTTGTCAGCCGTTTATTACGTTTTCCGTTGTTTGATCGGGCTGGATGTACCTAATAACGCCGGGTGCCTGGCCCCCATCGAGGTGATTGCTCCCGAGGGGTCGGTTGTCAACGCATTGCATCCCGCCCCGGTGGCTGGAGGCAACGTAGAAACTTCTCAACGCATCACGGATGTGCTTTTAGGGGCTTTGGCCGCTGCCGCTCCCAGGAGAATCCCAGCAGCCAGCCAGGGGACGATGAATAACGTCACCATAGGTGGAATGGACCATCGCCAAGGCGGTGCGCGTCCCTATGCATACTACGAAACCATTGGTGGTGGCATGGGCGCGCTGCAAGACCAGGATGGTACTTCTGCAATCCACTCACACATGACCAACACGCTCAATACTCCTGCCGAGGCTCTGGAGTATGCCTATCCTTTACGAGTTCTCCGCTATGAAGTGCGCCGTGGGTCTGGGGGTAAAGGTCAGTATCGCGGCGGAGATGGCATCCGTCGCGATGTACAGGTTCTGGGAGATGCGCAGGTCACTCTGCTGACAGAGCGCCGGGAACAGAATCCCTACGGGCTAAATGGGGGCCAACCCGGAATACCAGGTCAGAATATCCTTTTTAGGGATGATGAAGAAACACCTCTCCCAGGGAAAGGCACTATCGAACTACAAGATGGGGATATCCTCAGCATCCGTACACCCGGTGGGGGTGGTTACGGGAAAAGTAAATAATCAAGTTTCGATGTCATTGCGAGGAGGCGTCGCCAAAGGCGTGCAAAGCAACCCGACGACACTTGCACCTGCGGTGCCAAGTGCAAGTGAGCAATCTCCTGACAAAGATTCAGATTGCCTCGCTTGCCTGAACAGAGTTCAGGCGCTCGCAATGACATCAGTTTTAGTTTTTTATGAGACGAGCTACTTAGCGAGAGTACCACTTAGTTTACCGAGATAAATAGAGCTGTTTCCAGGCACCCACCCAAGGTGTGCCCATGCGGTGGCGCGGTGAGACTTGAATATCACCCAACGCTTGACCCACCTGCACGGCCACCTGCGCAATCTGACCCCAATCTTCAGCCAAAACAGCCTGACGCATTTGCTTCCCTAATAAATCCGCCCACACCCAATCCATGCGAAATCGATCGGCCTTGACCCAATAATCACGCTTCTCCCAGGCAGTCACAGTCGTCTCCACAGTTTCAGAGATGGCTTCTAGAGAAAGGGCAATGAAAGCGGCCATATCGCGCGTGTCGTCATTGGGCTCTGGAGATTTTATCATTTCACGCAATGCCAAAGCCACAGCTTTTCTCAAACGATCACGTTCTTTTCCCGGTCGGTTTGGGTTGATAACTCTAGACAAAATAACTCCTTAGTACCAAGAAATTAAGGTGACAATCGCCTTGAAAGTGATTGTCACCTACGGATTTGACGCTAGATTTTACCGCCAAATCTCAAAAGCTAAACCCTTGACTTTGAGCCGTTGTTGTGAAAGCGCTTCAAGCAGCACTTTTCGACCGATTTCGCTGCGGGTGAATACCAGTTCGCTACCTCCAACATATTTCTCTCAGTACCGGGCAAAGGCCAGGGCACGATCTTGCGTTGGGATGCAAAAACGGCGCAATTATGTGAAGATAATGAATAAATATCTATCAACGAATTCTCCCCCTTCAATTACCAGAGAGTTATTAACTCATGTTACGCACACGTAGCGAGGTTTCCCTGGAAATAGGGGGGGGTGGGGGGGGGGGCCCCCCCCCCCCAAAAACAAAAAAAAAAAAATTAAGGATGGGTAAAAAAAAAATAAAAAATAAAATAAAAAAAAAAAATAGGAATTT
>CAYQQX010000155.1:0-11232 GCA_964419495.1 uncultured Anaerolineales bacterium | reverse complement strand
CTTTGTCCTTCGGCCCCAACGTGTAGCCGCTTGTATAGGCATCACCATCATTGATTGTAGCCACCTTGGATATTCCCAATTCTTCATACACATAGACTGCGGCAATCCGGCCGCGATTGACATCATTGAGCATGGTTCGAAAATAGCCCGGATACCAATCATCCCCTTGCTCCCCGCCAATTGAAGTCAGTGAAGGTCCGCTGTTTGCGCCTGAGACCATCACCAATCCAGCATTTGACATCACTTGAGTTCCTCATTTTTTTCACATCATAACTCTAGATTTAAGGGATCATCAGCAATAGGGATCATGCCCGATGATTCGAGTTGGCGGCGCAGTTTCTTGATTACTTTCTTTAATTCCGCCATGCGAACCTCGCGACCGGCCATGGCATTGACCATGGTACGCAATTCACCCGTACGTTCGAGCACGCGTACTTCTAGCTCATCGGCATGCCGCTGTACTTGCTGCAAGAGGCGGGCGTTTTCCATAGCGATGGCAGCATGATTGGCCAGGATCATGAGTAAATCAACATCTTCTTGGTTAAATTTGCGATCTTCTGTATTGCGTTGGATCACCAGTACTCCCAAGATTTCTTTTTGCCATACAATCGGAACTAGTAAAATTGCCTGGAATGAATCTTCGGATTCTAGCCGAGGTAGTCGCCCGTCCCAATTTTGATAGTCATCAATGATCAATGGCACCCCCAATTCTGCAACAACGCCGGCGGCGCCTTCTCCATAGTTAACTACAATTCCCGAGAAATCCTTGGCTGTTTTATAACTAACAACACAACGGACCTCGCGTGTTTCGGCGTCACAAAGTGACAACAAGCCCGAAATTCCATCCAATAATTCTGTAGCTCTAGCGACGATCGACTCCAAGATGGGGTTTAATTCCACTGGAGTTGTAAGATCAAGGGTAATTGCATGCAGCGTAGCCATCTCATCAGTACGGCGTTTGAGAATTTCTTCAGCTTCAATCCTCTCAGAAATATCTAGCGCAGACACAAAAACTTTACCCCAAGTATCTTCATAACCTTTCGGAATCGTGACACGTACCAGCGCATAGAGGGGTTTCCCAGTAAACGTAACCGTTTGTACTTCACTTTCAAAATTCGTATGCCCTTCAGCAAAAGCAGCCAATTCTTCTCGAAAAACATCAACGGATTCTTCCGTGAACAACCTATCGATTCCTGAATAAAAATCTTCTAAGCTAGCTGCTTCATAGAAATCGATAGCAGCCATGTTGATATTCAATACCTTTATCCGACTTATGCATTCTTCCAAAGAAGCTGAATTTTCTTGGAAATACTTATTCCAATCTTTGACGCCTTGAGATCGTAATTCATCGATATAAATTTTGACTTCAGAAAAATCCTCTTCCCAGAGCACAATCGGAGATTCAGTGAATAGCGTTCGATAGCGCACTTCTTCTTCTTGTAGCAATTGTTTGGCCCGAATACGCTCCGAAATATCTTTTACAAAACCGACCATCCTGGTCTGCTCATCGCCAATGAAATTCCCTGTATCCTCTACATGGATATATGTCCCTGCTTTGGTTCGAACTCGATATTCCAATTGAGCCTTTTGCCTGGTTGCAATGAGCTGCTCGATGACGTGGTTGAAATGATCGGCATCATCAGGGTGAATCAATTCGATCCAGCGATCGAGCCCGCCTTTCATCTCATCAAACGAATATCCCAACATTTGCTGCAGTGCACCCCCATAAGTGACCTGATTGGTAATCGAATCCCAGTCGTAGAGAACATGCCCGCTGGCCTGTACAGCTGATTGATACCTATTCTGCCATTCTAGAATTTCTTTCTCCGTTTGTTTTCGGCTGGATATATCACGCAGGTTGCAATAAAACGAATTGCCGCTGGCGCTTTCTACTTTAGAAACTGAAATCTCAACTGGGAAAATAGTGCCATCTTTATGAATATTCAATGATTCGAAAACTGAACCCTGAAATTGGGCAACTTCGTCGTTGACAATGTTTCCGGGCTCCGCGCGTACCTCTGGCGCTTGCAGATCTGCCACAGTCATGGAAAGTAGTTCTTCTCTGGTGTATCCCATCAACCTACACATTCGATCGTTGACTTCAAGAATTACATCTTCTTCATTGGTGACGTGAATAGCATCACTCGCATTCTCAAAAAGTGTCCTAAAGCGCGCTTCGCTCTCCCGCAGATTTTGCTGAATCTCTTCAGTTTGAATAACTTGTGATACTGTATTCGCTAACGATTCTAGAAGGCTATCTTCGCCGGGCAATATCCGATGTTGGCTGAATAGCGCCAAAACGCCGAGCACCTTACCTTCAGACGAGGAAATTCGATAACCAGCAAAAGATTCCAAACCTAAAGATCTTGCCCATTCATGGTCATGAACCCCGGGATCCATAGCGGCATTATTGGTGATGAATTTTCCATCTTCCCCCGATGCCACCCGGCCAATCTTATAACTGCCGAAGGGCACCCGGCTGTGCAACTCTCCATCAAGGTGCACATAGCAGCCCGAGCTGGCTACCAGGTGCAGACACTGGTCTCGGTAACGACAGACGCGGGGTCCTTCGGTGACTTCTGCATGAACACAGCCCAAATCGCAGCGATCGCCCTCATCAATGATCCAAATGCGGCAAAAATCTGCTTCAAAATGCTCAACCACCCCGTCGGTTACCAACTTGATTTTATTGTTGATATCACCGGGAACAAGCAATTGCTCTTTGATTTGGTTCAACCCCGCGATCCATCTATCTTGTCGTCGCCTAGCTGTAGAACTTCGATGAGTTTTTCCTTCAGTCATAATAATTGCTCATAACAACAACCTAATCAAATGGCTCTTCCCAAGTATACCTAAAACCAATCAGAAATTTGGATGATCATTCTTTCAATTTTGAAATGCAGATATGGAAAGCCTTTTTAGAGCCCATCTAAGAGCGGATCATTTGTGTTTGGCTCCTGCCCGGCATTAATGAGTTGCTGACGAAGCTTCTGAATAACGCGCTTTAGCTCCGCCATGCGAACTTCTCGTCCTACCATCAGGTTAACGAGCTTTTGCAATTCTTCGGAACGTTCTATAACTCGCTCCTCCATTTCTTCAAACAGCATTGCCAACTTGCGCAATCTCTGCGTCTGATCTGCTCGATCCACCCCTTCTGGATAGTGTCGAACTGTCCGCTTACAGGCGCAACATTTGTAACGAGACACTCGCACATTGCAGGCTTCTTGTTCTTGGTTGTTCGGCAAACACCATTTTACAAGAAGCCCGCTCTTTTTTCATCTAAACCCACCGTTCTTGGGACGGAAACTTGAAAATTACCTAGTGAATTCCCCGCAGAAAGCAATATTCCCCCTTATAATTCAGCCCTTGCTAGGAAATGAGCATTGCATCCCCAAATGAGTAAAAGCGATAATTTTCCCGCTTTGCAGTTTCATAAACATCCAGCATGCGCTCCCGCCCAGCGAAAGCACTAACCAGCATCAACAATGTAGAGCGCGGCAAGTGGAAATTTGTTACCATTGCATCCACAATTTTGAAGGAGAACCCAGGCAGGATAAAAAGATCTGTGGGGCCTTCGAACGGCATGACAATCTCATCTGGAGTAGCGCTTTGGGCAGCTGATTCTAAGGTGCGCACACTTGTTGTCCCCACGGCGATTACGCGACCTCCAGCTTGGCGCGTCACCTTGATGGCATGTACTGTCTCCGAGGAAACCTGGCACCACTCGGTGTGGATTTCATGCTCCCGAGGGTCATCTTCATTGACAGGGGCAAAAGTATCCAGGCCAACGTGCAAGGTCACTGAGGCGAAGTTTATCCCCTGCTCTTTGAGATTTGCAATCAATTCAGGGGTGAAGTGCAGCCCCGCCGTTGGTGCCGCCGCCGAACCCGGCTGCTGAGCATAGACGGTCTGATAACGCTCGGGATCTTCAAGATGAGCCTGGATGTATGGTGGCAAAGGCATGTGCCCAATCTCCTCCAGTTGCTTGGAGAGCGGTTGCTCAAAACGCACCAGCCGTCGAGGGCCGCCCATATCTGCCAGAATTTCAGCCTGGGGACCCTGGTCAATTTGAATATTTTTGCCGGGGACCAGTCCTTTCCCTCCTGCCAGCGCCTCCCAAACTTGAGCTTCCTTGCGACGGAGCAAAAGCAGCTCAACCACCCCACCCGTTGGGACTTTGCGTCCAAATAAGCGCGCCGGAATTACACGCGTCTGATTGAGGACAAGCAAATCATTGGGGCGCAGGTACCCACCCAAATTACGAAAATGAGTGTGTTCTATTTCGTCTGTGCCCCGCTTGAGAACAAGCAAACGCGAGGCATCGCGCGGCTCCAACGGAGTCTGGGCAATAAACTCTTGAGGCAGATGGTAGTTAAAATCGGAAGTTTTCATGACAATCACATGTCATTGCGAGGGAGCCCTGAGCCTGCCGAAGGGTGTCGAAGGGCGACTGCAGCAATCACATTTGTATCTGCGGGAAATAGCTTTGCCATCAAAGATAGCCCGCAAAGACATCACCTGTTCAAAAACCGCATTACTATGTGCAATATCACCGTCAACACAACCGAAATTAGGATCGAAGTCCCCAAGGCAAATACGCAGCTGAAATTCTGGCGCTCGATGCGAAAATCACCCGGCAAATTGCCAAGAGATATCCCGAGGCGCTCAGCCACATAGATCAACCCGCCAACGGCCGCCAGGCTAAGACCAAGGATGATGAGAATTCGTACCAGGGGGGATGGGGACATGAGAAACACAAAAGTGGGACACACCTGTCAGGTGCATCCCGCTAAAAAACTACAATAATTTTGGCTGCTTCTGGCGAGGGGGCTCCAACCCGATGTGCTCGTAGGCTGCGGGAGTCGCAACCCGGCCTTGGGATGTGCGATCCAAAAATCCCAGCTGCATCAAATAAGGCTCGACCACGTCCATGATGGTATCGGGCTCTTCGCTGATTGACGCGGCAATCGTAGTGAGCCCCACTGGCCCGCCATTATATTTTTCAATGATGGCCCGCAGCACGCGGCGGTCCATTTCATCCAAGCCGCGTTCATCGATGCTCAGCAAATCCAGAGCCAGCATGGCAACTTCTTTCGTCACTGTACCATCGGCGCGCACCTGGGCGTAATCGCGTACCCGTCGCAGCAGACGCAGCGCCACTCTCGGCGTCCCTCGAGAGCGTCGACCAATGGCGTCTATCCCTTCATGCTCGGATTGTACTTCCAATTTCTCGGCGGCCCGCTCAATGATTTGGCGCATGGCATCAAGTTCGTAAAAATCCAGACGATAGGTGGCGCCAAAACGGGCACGCAAGGGTGCCGTGACCAAAGCCAACCGCGTGGTGGCACCTACCACCGTAAAGCGAGGCAATTTCAAGCGCACAGACCTGGCCGAAGGCCCTTTGCCAATCACAATGTCCAGTGCATAATCTTCCATGGCGGGGTAAAGCACTTCTTCTACGGCTTTACCTAAACGGTGGATCTCGTCGATAAAAAGAATATCCCCAGCCCTCAGGTTGGTCAGGATGGCAGCCAAATCACCAGCCCTCTCAATAGCCGGGCCGGCGGTAACCTTGATATTAACCCCCATCTCGTTCGACAACACGTGCGCCAGTGTGGTTTTCCCCAACCCTGGCGGGCCATAGAACAAGACATGATCCAGAGCTTCCTCACGCTGCTTGGCGGCTTCGATCAGAATTTGCAGGTTCTCTTTTATTTGCTCCTGGCCGATGATGTCCGCTAAACGCGTTGGACGCAGTGCGTGATCCAGGCGATCCCCAGGCTTGGGTTCAGGGTCAATGACTCGATTCTGCGATTCGCTCATAGGTTTTATTATACAATGCTTTGCGCAGTTAGCAGATAGCTGTCAGCGGATAGCTAAAAACTTACAGCTAACCGCTCGCCGCTTTAAAAAGTGGTCTATAATAGTGGCGAACGCCCCAGGAGGTAACCATGTCCAATGTATTCGAATCTAAACACCCCCTTGTTGCGCACAAGATAACCCGATTGCGAGATATTAGTACATTATCCAAGAAGTTCCGCGAGCTTGTGCGTGAAGTGTCAGCCTTAATGGCCTACGAAGCTACAGCCGATCTACAGATCGCACCGCGCGATGTCGAAACTCCCATGGCAAAAACCACGGGCTATGAGCTAAAAGAACCCATTGGCCTGGTTCCAATTCTCCGGGCTGGATTGGGGATGGTCGAAGGAGTTTGGGGCTTGATGCCCAGCGCCGAAGTCTGGCACATTGGTCTGTACCGCGATGAAGATACGCTGCAACCTGTTTCATATTACAACAAGCTCCCCGTGGCGCCCACGGTTTCGGTTTGCCTGATCTTGGATCCGATGCTGGCTACTGGCGGCTCTGCCGTCGCTACGGTGGATATTCTCAAAGATTGGGGGGTAAAGAAAATAAAGTTCGTTGGGATTTTAGCCGCCCCCGAAGGCATCAGTGCCCTTCAAGATGCACACCCCGATGTACCCATTCACATCGCTACCATTGACAGCCATCTCAATGAAATTGGCTACATCGTCCCAGGGCTTGGAGACGCAGGAGATCGTCAATTTGGAACTGGATAATTTGAGATTTGATAATGGAGATTAGAAATTCGACATTGGGCTAAAGCCAATTTCAGTAGATCACAGATTCGCATTATGGATGTCATTGCGAACGGAGTGACACTTGCGCCTGCGCTGCAAGTGCAGGTGAGCAATCTCCACCCTTTAGAGGGGGATTGCTTCGGCACGAAACGCCTCGCAATGACACAAAACCGTGATCTACTGAATATCCCTTAGGTGGATTCTCAGACCTAAACAACGTCTAGCCGAAAAATTCGACTGAGCACTCGACGCATAAATAATGTAGGGATTAAGACGGCAAAATGGATTGCCCAGCTCATTGCCAGCACGACAGCCGTAGAGCGCAAAGCTTCATTGACTTTCGGAGCAACATTGGTCACCATCCACGGACCAACGCCAACCAGGAGTGCCACACCCAGCAGTATGGCGATCACCAAACCCACTTGCAGCCATGCCCGCCGGTCAGTGCTCGATGGCATCATGGTGCTGCTCACTGCCACAGCCAGATAGAACCACAGCCAGAAATCTGGGCGCTCAAAGAGCGTTGACATACCTCTAATGGCAGTATCCAGGTCAAGTGAGGATAGTGCACCCCAAAGAGAGACCAAAGCCAGTCGCGCACGACCCACATAGGCCACAAACAACCCCCCAGTCATCAGAGGCGCAGCCCCGATCAAGGCATCTCGTACGATGTCAGTCTGGGCTGTTTCTACATACCCCATCAATAATCGACCATCACCTAATTGCCGGGGGATCAAAGAGAAGCGACCCGTTGGCACGCGTAGAATTTTCGCCATCAAATAATGACTGGTTTCATGCAGGAATACCCCAGGCAAAAAGATCAGTGAAAACAGCACCAATGTGACATCCTGGCGCCGGGTGAGCAAAAGAAAAACGGCTTGCAATTCTCTATGCAGCGATCGCTGGAGAAAAACGAGCACGATCAGCGACAAAAGCGTCCATTGCAGGCCGTCAAGTTGTGTCATTTCAGTGATTAGTGGTCAGTGGACAGTGATCAGCATTCTTCTGCAGGTTCCGAGAGTTTTCGTCTTGGACTGCTGCTCCACGGCGAAACTATGCCTCGGCCGCGGCTTTGGCAATCGCTGCGAATGAATCGGCCTTTAAGCTGGCGCCACCCACTAAGGCGCCATCAATATCTGATTGGGAAAAGAAACTGGCTGCGTTTTCAGGTTTTACTGAGCCGCCATATTGGATCTGGATCCCCTGGGCAACCTGATCACCAAACATCTCTGCCAAGGCAGGTCGTACCACGTCACGGTGAATTGCGTTGGCATCTTCGGCCGTGGCGGCCAAGCCTGTGCCTATCGCCCAAATCGGCTCATAAGCAACCACTAATTTGGCACCTTCTTCAGGAGAAAGTCCTGCCAATCCGCCTCGCACCTGACGGGAGACTACTTCAGCAGTTTGTCCAGCCTGGTTCTGTTCCAACGATTCGCCAATACAAACAATCGGGGTCAGGCCGTGAGCCAAAGCAGCCTTCACTTTGAGATTAACGGTCTCATCTGTCTCACCAAAAAACTGCCGTCGCTCTGAATGACCAATGATCACATATCCACACAACTCTGCCACCATCGCCGGGCCTAATTCGCCAGTATAGGCGCCACTTTCTTCCCAATACATGTTTTGGGCACCCAGGCCCACTCCAGTGCCTTCCAGTAATTTAGCGACCATAGGCAGAGAGGTTGCAGGGGGGCAGACTGCCCGATCGATTCCATCCAGAGATTTCAGTGTCAGCAGCAATTCTGTGATCAACTGACGCGCCTCTGCTATGGTCTTGTTCATTTTCCAGTTTCCAGCAACAAATTTCTTTCGCATTGTTCACCTCATTGATTAGTTTTCAAAATAAAAACACGTGCTTATTTTCTTACCCAGAAAGGCGTAGATTCGTCTTCCATCAGCATTTCCCACTGGCTGATAGCTTCCTCAACATCCCCAAAGATATACAAAATTTCAGCTTCCAACAAAAGCACTTCAGCACTATCCTGATACTGTTCTCTAAGATTTGTCAGTTGGAACCTGGCCACTTCCCTATCATCATTATGTAACGTATTACGAACCCGGGCAATTTCCATCATCATGGGATCAAGATCTGATGCCATATTCTCGAGATGTGGGATTGCCTCAGAGCCTACCGCACTTACGTACATAGCTTCGGCAATCTGACCTGACAATTCATCGAAAGAGGGACCTCCGGGCAAATTGATGGCCGCCAAGTACATGTCGACAGAGAAAAGGTAAATATTGTGTTTAGTTAGAATTTCCGCAGCATGAATATAGACATCTGGATTGTTATTGGAATATTCCAGCGCGGCTTGCATATGTGCTTCAATCTCATCGAACTTCCCGGCGGCCATCAGCACATCGGCTAATTCAAGATACGCCCAGGGATCTTCCGGATTAGCTTCAACGAGAGCACGCGCTTCATCTTCACTCATCATAGGCTTAGCCGTATCGGTGGCAACTTGTCTTTCGATGTAAACATATTCCCTGATGAATTCTTCCATCCACACTGGGAGTTCATCAGATTTAAGCATCACTTCGATGATTTCTCGCGCCACGACGGTTTTGCCTTGCGAATTAAAGATCTCTGCCTGAAGCAACGCAGCCATTGAGACTTCAGGGATTTCAGGGAAGGTTGCATCCAGGACAAACTGTGCCCTTTCGGCAGAACCATTAAATAGCAAATATCTGGCCTTAAGCACTTGCTCTAATTCGGGGTCAATATCTTTGATCGCAGAAATGGGAATATACTCTTCTGCCACGTCAAATGAAGATGAAAGATAGGCAGCTTTGTGGAAATTATCAATTTCTCCAGTTTGCATTTGTTCGGGATATTCAATGAAGAAATTGACATACACCTGTGTGGCATTAAGCCAAAGCTCTCTATCGTTCAAAATGCTTAATACTTTGAGATAAACTTCTTGGGCGCCTTGGCTCAGGTCAATTGCGGTTCGGAATGCCTCCTCACCCAAATTAAATTGATTCGTGTCAAAATAAGCGCTTCCCAATTCGAGATAAGCTTCTGGGTCGTCAGGATTCTCTTCCACTTTGCGTTTGGCATTGCTGAGGAAATCATCACCCTCGATGATCACCTCAGATTCTGCAGGGAGTTCTTGGAGTACCTCAGTGGTGGCTGCTTCTGTTTGAGCAGATTCCTGTTTCTGCTGCTGTCTTTGGCTAATGATCCCCAAGGTCACAATACAGCAGGAAAACAAACCCAAAACGATCAGAGCAGTCTGCCACCAGCGCAAGCGACGCCAAATGGGTTTCTTTTTTTCAATTGCTTTACCTTGGGCAGCTTCAGGGATCGAAGCCGTAGAAATGTCTCTACCTTCAAAACTTGTAACCGCCTCACCAATAGTTTGGGCAGCGGGGGCAATTTCTTTAACAGACCCCAAAGCCCGTGGCTTTCCAGGGAAGATACCCGAGTCCGCCAGAGTAAGTGCTTGCGTAAATCCCCCAACAAGGGTATTTATATTTTCAAATCGATCTGAACGCTCTTTGGCCAAAGCCTTTAGCAATACGCGCTCGATTTCTTCAGGCACTTTCTCATTTATCGTCCGCGGTAATGGCAATGGCGTGTATATATGATCATGGATAATCGAGAAGGGGGTATCAGCGCTAAACGGAACCTGACCAACGGTCAGTTCATACATCATGACGCCAAAAGAGTAAATATCTGTACCTTCATCGAGTTTACTAACCCCCATCGCTTGTTCAGGAGAAATATATTGGGGTGTCCCCAACATCATATCGCCAGAAAGAGTAGATTCTCCGGCTTGGGCGATGCGCGCCAATCCGAAATCAGCCAGGTAGATGCGCCCATCATCGGCCAATAGAACATTGGAAGGCTTGACATCTCTATGAAGAATTCCCTGGCCATGAGCATAGGTCAGGGCAGCTCCAACGGCTTCGACAATGTCGACGATCTGACCTTTGAGAACTCCATCTCGCACAACGCGAGCCTTGAGCGTATTCCCCTCGATGAATTTCATCACCAAGTAGGGGCGTCCCTCGTGTTCAGCAAAATCATATATGGGAACGATATTCGGGTGTTCGAGTTTTGCTACGACCCTGGCTTCGCGCTGAAAACGCGCCAGGAAGTTCGGGTCTTCCATGAAGGCTGGGTGTAAAGCCTTGATGGCAACATAACGGTCCAGAGCCGCATGGTAGGTTTTGAACACCGTCGCCATACCACCGCGTCCCAATTTTTCGATTATCCGGTAAGGACCAACGTTCTCCCCAACGACAAAAGGCATAATCTATCTCCTGAGTGATCTTTTCAGATTATACTCGCTGAATTAAGATCAAGCCAACAAATGCAAGGATTCCGCAAAGATATTACTCAGGACTTACGCACTTGGGGTAGCCAGCCCAACCAAGTTGGGCGTAGATCAAGCGATATAACACCCAACGCGGTTGGGTGTCTACCCAGGAAATGCGTGAACTGCGTAAGTCCTAACATTTTTATCTTTGCACTGAGAGCGTGGAGAATCTTTGGGATCTCTCAGTAATCTCGGTGCCTTGTGTAACTTAGGAAAAAATCAGCGATATTTCACTAACCACGCCGGATTACTCACTCATGTTACGCACACGTAGCGAGGTTTCCCTGGAAATAGGGGGTCGGGGGCGA
>CAYQQX010000154.1:0-11302 GCA_964419495.1 uncultured Anaerolineales bacterium | reverse complement strand
CGATTCTTCCAGACCATTTCAAAAATGGGATCTTATTTTTGCACACCTCCTTAGAATAGTTTGCTTCGTGAAATTCGGAGCAAGGCGAGTAAACTGCCCTTTTCAATACTTCAATTATGTTATAATCGCCAGGATTGGATTACAGGTGCCAAAGCATTATTCATTGTAAACTGCGCCTGATATTAATAGCTACCCTTTTGAAAGGAGGTGGTGCCCAGCAAGATAAGTGTCCCCAAAAACGAAATCCCACAGTCAGTAAAAATCAAAATCCATTTACCCTAATCCATTGGAGGAGTAAGGAAAATGTCTAAAAAAATGTTTATTGTGGTCGGCTTATTGGTCATCGCCAGCATGGCATTGGCCGCTTGCCAACCTGAGACCATCACGGTTGTCGAGACCGTGGTTGTTGAAAAAGAAGGCGAGACAATCGTCGAGACCGTAGTTGTTGAGGTTGAGAAAGAAGCAGAGGCTATGCCCGAAGAAGAAGCTGCCGGTGCTGAGTGCTGTGATGCCTACCGTATTGCTCTCTTCGAAGAGCCCGTTTCCCTGAATTACTGGAACTACCTTGGCCCAGGCTCTTCTGTCTGGACCCAGTATGTGGTTTCCGGTCAACAGGCCGCTCTTTTCACCCTTTCCGATGTTCGCTTTGACTTCGTTACATCCCTGGCAAAGGCTATCCCCGAGCCCGTGGACAACGGCGATGGTACTTACACCATGACCGTTGAAATGATCGAAGGCGCGACCTGGAATGATGGCACGGCCGTTACCGCTCATGACTACGTCTTCACATTCAATGCTTGTAAAGACCTCAAGCTGACCCAGAACTGGCCCAACCAGTGTACACCAGCTGGTCTAGAAGCCGCGGTTACCGCCGTGGACGACTACACTCTTGAGTTTGTCTTCCTGAACCAGGCCCCCTCCTTGGGCAACTGGCAGGCTGGCTTGGCCCTGGCCCCCATCCTCCCCGAGCACTACTGGGCGGACAAGGCTGCTGAGGCCTATGCCTTCCTGGATGGCGTTGCTGCTCCTGAGGTCGAGCGACCTGAGGACTGTGAAGCTGAAGATGCTGATGCAGACGTCTGTGGCGCCTGGGCAGCTTACGACGAAGCTTTCACCAATGCCCGCACCACCTTGTACGAAGCTGATGCAGCTGATGCCCCCTCCGCCGGTGGTTACACCACCGACAAGTGGGAAGCTGGTGCTTTCGTTCAGCGCTCCGCCATTGATACATACTTCTTCAAAGGCGCTGAGATCGTTGAATTCGAAGATGGCACCTGGCAGTTGACTATGCCCGATGGCACGGTTTATCAGCTTTACGGCGCTGGCGAAGGCGAAGAAACTCTGCGCTACACCACCGGCCCCTACAGCCCCAACATTATTTTCTCCCTCTACGGTTCCCAGGATGCTGCCTTCTTGGCCCTGGCCAACGGCGAGGTTGACTATGTGATGAATCCCCTGGGTCTGTCCCGTGGTTTGCGCGAGCAGGCTGAGCGCGGTGAAGGCATTACTACCTACACCAACGCTGACTACGGCATGTTCTACTTGGCCTTCAATATGACCAAGTTCCCCATGTCTGAATACGCTTTCCGCCAGGCCTTTGACATCGTCATCGATAAGGAATTTGTGGTCAACAGTGTGTTGGGCGGCGTTGTCTTCCCGATGTACTCCACCATGCCCCCTGGAAACGGCTTCTGGCACAACCCAGATACTCCCAAGCCCTATGTTGGTCTGACCCGCGCCGAGCGCGTGGACATGGCCGTGCAGGTGCTCAAGGATGCCGGCTGGTCCTGGACCGCTGAACCCTTCTGGGATGATGATCTGCAAGATGTGGTGCCTGGCGAAGGCATCCTCGGCCCCGATGGCGCTGAAATTCCCGAATTGACCATCTTGGGTCCTGGCCCAGCATACGACCCCATCCGAGCCACCTTCAACCAGTGGATCTCCGAGTGGGGCCGCGAGCTTGGTATGCCCATACAATCCGAGCTGACCGGCTTCAACACCATCCTCGGCCCCGTCTTCATCGATGCAGATTACGATCTGTACATCCTGGGCTGGAGCCTTGGTAACGTGGCCTTCCCCGATTACTTCGAGGCTTTCTGGCACAGCCGCAACTGCACGGCTGAATCTGGAAACTACAACACACCTTGTCTCAAGGACGAAGCATATGATGCTTTGGTAGATGAGTTCATGGCGACTGGCGATTTGGCCCGCGCCCAGGAACTGGTTTACGAGATGCAGGTGACGTTGGCTGATCTGCGCCCCTACGTGCCCCTGTTCTACAAGCAGGTTCATGACCTGGCGCACAGCCGTGTTGTCTTCCCCTACTCCGAAACCTTGGGCGGTATTGAAGCTCAGGCTGGTATCCAGACTGATGCTCAAGTTATGCTCTCCAAGTAATTCTTGGATGTAGAACTAGATAACGATATGTAATACCAGGGAGCGGGTGGATTTTCCACCCGCTCCCTAAAAATCGGGCTTTCTCCGTTCGATAGTTTTTCAAAAAGTTTAGAACAATATCCCGATTTGCGTATTCCGTACTCCGTTTCGCGAGCGTGAGGGATGCGGTATACCGAGTACGTAAATTAAATTTAGGAGAGAAAATATGTGGAAATATCTTGGAAAACGTCTCTTGCAGATGTTTATCACGCTGCTGATGTTTCAGGCTGTAACCTATTTTTTGATGGATGCGCAGCCTGGGGATATCGCAGACCTACTTACCCTAAATCCCGATATCCCACCGGCTGAACGAGATCGTATCCGTCAGGATTTGGGATTAGATCGCCCACCTTTAGAGAGGTTTCTCAAATATGTGGGCAATTTTTATAGGGGTGATCTGGGTGTCTCTTTCTCACATTTTCCGAGACCCGTTACCGATATCATCAAAGAACGTCTGCCACGAACCTTGGTACTCTTTATGTCCGCTTCAATTATCTCATTTGTGGCGGGGTATCTTACAGGAAAAGTATTGGCGTGGAAACGCGGGGGTTTTGTAGAGTATTCATCTACACTTGTGGGTGTAATCCTTTATACAGTATTCACACCGTGGTTTGCATTGATGATGATCTGGCTCTTTGCAGTTTATCTAGATTGGTTACCCGCGGGTAAATTTTTGGACCCAATTTTGTGGCTCACTGCTCCGGAAGGAATTCACGCCAATGATCTCTTCCTCCGCATGATATGGTCAGCACTGTTTGCCTCCTTTGTAATGATATTAGGGATAATTCTATCTGGCCGTCTCCCGAGAAAAGCACAGCTTTTGGGCCGTTGGGCCAGTTTCATTATCCCCGTGATTGGTTTGGTTTTATACTGGCAAGTTGGTGCTAGTGGATTGACAGTATTTGCAGCGGATATCTTGCAGCACTTGATCCTACCTGTATTGACTGTCACATTGATTGCATATGGGGGTACGATGCTGCTAATGCGCACAAGTATGTTGGAGACCCTACGTGAGGATTACATCCTTACCGCCCGTGCAAAAGGTATGCCTGACAAAGTGGTACGTGACAAACACGCTGCTCGCAATGCCTTGCTGCCGGTGTGGACAGGCCTTGTATTTAGCATTGGGAATTCTTTGAGCGGTGGCATAATCACAGAAACTGTCTTCTCTTGGCCAGGGCTTGGATTGACATTATTGAACGCGGCCCAAGTCGAGGACATTCCTCTAGCTATGGGAGCCCTGACAGTTACTGGGTTGATGACCCTGGTCAGCCACTTAATAGCTGATGTTGGTTACGCCTTTCTCGATCCGCGCATTCGCTATAACTAATATATGCAGAGATAATGGAGTTTTAATTTATGAGCACAATTTCATCACCTGCTGAAACGACTTATATCCCGCTGTGGCGAGTGCGCTTACGCTTATTCTGGCGGTCAATGAAAACTAACTGGGCTACATTTGCAGAAAATCCCATTGGTTTGATTGGTTTGGGCATTGTTGTTTTCTTTGGCTTGTTTGCGTTAGCTCACCCCGTTTTGATGAACACAGTCTGGGAACCCAAAATCTATCGACCTGTGAATGGGTTTGATATTGAAATTCCATATCACCCTTCACCCCCATCGCCGAAACACCTTTTAGGCACAGACCCTATGGGCCGAGATGTATTGAGTCAATTAATGTTCAGCACACGCTATGAGTTTGCCCTCGGCATGATTTCCGCCATTGTGACTGTGCTGATTGCAACGACGATTGGAGCGGTATCTGCCTACTACGGAGGGGTGATAGATGCCATCATGATGCGCATTGTGGACTTAGTGATCATGGTGCCATTTTTGCCAATTCTGATCGTGATGAGTACCTTGATGCACATTGGTATGTTAGAGTTAGCCCTGGTGATTGGTATCTTGTCTGGCTTTGGGGGGACGGCTATCGTTATTAAATCTCAGGCGCTGACTGTGAAAGTCAAACCCTATATCGAAGCCGCCCGTATCGCTGGCGGGGGTGATTTTCACATTATTTTTTCTCATATGGTGCCCAATTTGCTGCCTATCGCTTTGTTATACATGATGTTTGTGGTGACTGGCGCGATCTTCTCTGAGGCGGTACTTTCTTTCTTCGGTCTCACTGAGATTGAAATGAGTTGGGGATTGATGATCAATACAACCCAGGTATTTGGGTATATTATGCGCTTCGATACCTGGTATCTGCTAATTCCTGCCAGCTTGGCGATCACGCTTTTGTGCGCAGCATTCTACCTTGTAGGGCGCGCTCTTGACGAAGTTGTGAACCCCCGGCTGCGCGATCGATAACCAAATCTGGCGAGTAGGAGCAAGATTGTGACAATGACTGAAAATGTTCTCGAAGTAAATGATCTGACCATGCACTACATGACTCGCAAAGGTCCAGTCTACGCCGTAGATGACGTGACCTTCCACGTGGGCCGCGGTGAAGCCATCGGTCTCGTAGGCGAGTCTGGGTGTGGAAAAACATCGGTAGCAATATCGCTGTTGAAGCTGCTGCCTAATAATGCCAAAATTCTGGAAGGCGAAATCAAGATCAATGATACTGATATCGTCCCGCTGAATTCCAAAGAAATGAATAAGACTCGTTGGAAGAAAATCTCCATGGTATTCCAGGCCGCAATGAACTCCATGAATCCGGTCTATACTGTTGAAGATCAAATTCTTGAAGCGATGCGCGAGCATGTGCCGCACTTAAGCGATCAAGAGATGGATGAGAAAATTGACCATCTCTTCGGTCTCGTTGGTCTTGACCCAACCTTGAAGGACCAATATCCCCACCAATATAGTGGTGGTATGCGGCAAAGAGCCGTGATTGCCATGGCGCTTTCCTGTGACCCCGATATCATCATTGCCGATGAACCCACTACGGCTCTCGACGTGATCGTTCAGGATGCAATCCTGAAACGTGTTCGGGAAATCCAGGAAGAACTGAATATGGCGATGATTTACATTTCCCACGATATCGCTGTGATTGCAGAAGTCAGCGAGCGAGTTGGTGTGATGTATGCGGGTAAGCTGGTTGAAATGTCTTCCACGGAAGATATCTTCCATCACCCCATTCATCCTTACACCATGGCGTTGATGTCTTCCTTCCCCAGCATTGTGGGCGAGAAAACCGAATTAGTTACCTTATCAGGTGAACCGCCTGACCTGCTTAATCCACCCAAGGGCTGTCGTTTCCATCCGCGTTGTCCATATGCGACTGAAGTTTGTCGTGAAGATGAGCCGGAGTTCAAAGATCATGGCGATGGGCACTTGGCAGCTTGTTGGCATCCGGGAGGCGAAGGCTAATGACACAGAATAATAATACTTTAGTTGATGTGAAGGATCTGTCGAAGCTTTTTCCGATTGGTCAAGGTGTCTTCAAGGCAGCTGATTCTTTTGTCCATGCTGTCAGCCATGTAAATCTCAAAATAAAGCGAGGCGAAAGCGTTGGATTGGTTGGTGAGTCTGGTTGTGGCAAGACAACAACGGGTAAATTGCTCACCCGGTTGTTGGATCCCACTGAAGGAAATATTCTTCTGGATACCGATGAAGGCCAGGTAGATATTGCTCATATGCGCGGCAGTGAGATGAAAATCTTCCGTCGCCGTGTACAGATGATTTTTCAAGATCCATACGAGTCGATGAACCCTCGTTTGACAATCTATGATACCGTCGCTGAACCGCTCAATGTTCAAGGCGTGGGTTCAGTTGCCGAACGTGAGGCCCGCGTTGCTGACCTGCTAGAGACCGTGGGTCTAACACCGGCTTCTAGCTTCCTGTTCCGTTATCCTCATGAGCTTTCCGGTGGACAACGCCAGCGTGTGGCGATTGCCCGCGCCCTGGTGATCAACCCTGACTTTGTGGTTGCCGACGAGCCAACCTCGATGTTGGATGTCTCGGTTAGAACAGGTGTTATGCACCTGATGCAAAACCTTGCAGATCGGTTTGGCGTTACCTACTTGTATATTACTCATGACTTGGCAGTTGCCCGTTACATGTGCGACCGGATTGCAGTTATGTACTTAGGTAAAATTGTCGAGATCGGGGATACAGAAGAAGTATTACAGAAACCACAGCACCCTTATACCAAGGCTTTGCTTTCTGCGGTGCCGGTTCCTGATCCAACCTATAACCGCGATCCCATCAAGATCAAAGGTGGTATTACACGCCCAGTTGATCCTGATCCTCGCTGCCGATTCTACGACCGTTGCCCTATGGCTGATAAAGTCTGCGAAAGCAACGATCATCCTCCTCTCGAAGATAAAGGAGCAGGGCATTACGCGGCTTGCTACCACGTTTAATAGCGAGTATTGCAATAGTGAGAGCCGGGTTCCTTATGGAACCCGGTTTTCGATTCTATTGCCCTCAGGATAATAGTTTTGCGGACTCTGAACTCAGACTTATTCCATGATAAAATAACTGCCACTATGGCGAAATATCGTGTTTTGCTGGTTGATGACCAGCGCGAAGTTAGGCTCGCATTGCGTGATGCAATCGAAACCTTAGGATCAGAGTTTAAAGTTTCTGATGTTCCTTCGGGAGAAGAAGCCATATTGGAACTTGCTACAGGTTCTTTTGATCTTTTAATTTCCGATGTGCGCTTGCCGGGAATTTCTGGGTTAGAACTATTAAGTAAAATAAAGAGGATTAGATCGGATATAAAAACCATTCTTATGACTGGCTTGATGGACTCTCAAGTCAGACAGGAAGTGGCTGATGCTGGCGCATCAGCATTTTTCTTGAAACCCATTGATATTGCAGACTTCTTGGATGCGGTGGAACGGAGCCTGGGGTTAGTCGCAGAACAGATCTTTGGAGATGATAACTTCCTAGGCGCAGAAAAACCTACCGAAAGTGTTTCAGAGCGTCTGGCAAGTTTACGCAATGAAATGGATGCAATCTCAGCAGTGCTCCTCGATGGGCGCGGCCGAGTACTGGCACGCGCAGGGGATTTGCCGGATGCATCCATTGAGTCCGCATTATTCCCAACTCTAATGGCTGCTTATAGCGCAAGTGAAAAGATTGCCAAATTACTTCATTCAAACCCTCCTAATGATTTGATGTATTTTGCGGGTTCGAAATATGATGTCTTTCTTGCACATGTTGGCGAATTATATGCCTTGCTTGTTGCAGGAAACCCTAGTGGATCAAGTGATCAAGTTCTTGAATCGATGAAATCAGTCCATGAAGGGTTGCAAGATTTGGTAGCCACGTTAGCGCAAATGGGTGTGCGCATCAAGCCTGATGAGAAATCACTAGAAGTCGAAGCAGAAGTGGTTGAGGAGATGCATGTAGCTGAACCCGAAATAGAAGCACTTTTTCAAGATGTAGAAGCTGAAATTAACCTCGAAGAAGTTGATGAATTTTGGGACATAGCATCCCTACGCCTTGAAGATGATGAAATAACCAACGCAGATGCACTTACATATGAACAGGCGCGTCGCTTAGGGTTGACGCCTGATGATGAGGATGAATAGGGATTAGCCCATTGTCATGCCCATGTGCATATGTTACAATTCCGCTCGCCCTCTGGGCAGCATCTCTTGTAGGGGAGTGGTGCAACGGCAGCACAGCAGTCTTTGGAACTGTTGATCCTGGTTCGAATCCGGGCTCCCCTGCCTAGTTTTATCCTGATGAAATTCATCGTTGACGAAGATCCTAACTTAGATCAACATCTGATAACTTATTCAAAAACAAGCATCGCGTCCGTTTTCATTGTGCGCGATGCTTGTTGCATTTAATGGAGAAAATATGAAAACAATCTCGGTCATACTTGCAGCCGGACAAGGCACTCGGATGCGCTCATCTCTTCCCAAAGTTCTACACCCCATTTTGGGACAACCGATGTTACGGTATGCTTTAGATGCGTCTCAAGCTGTCACTCAAGATTCCCCTGTGGTGGTTGTAGGGCACAATGCAGATCGCGTGTGCGAGGAGTTGGGAGAATCTGCTCAATTTGTTCTCCAAGAAGAGCAATTAGGCACTGGCCATGCAGTGGCGCAGGCTGAATCTGTTCTTCGAGACAAAACAGACTTTGTTTTGGTCTCTTACGGAGATATGCCCTTAGTAAGAACAGAAACCCTGAGCCAACTAGTAGAGACGCAACAAGCCCACGATGGTCCAATTAGCGTCTTGACGGCGGTATCTGAAAGCCCGCGCGGCTTTGGCAGAATTGTTCGTGGATCAGATGGTGGAGTTCTGGCCATAGTAGAAGAAGTGCATGCAACCCCAGAGCAATTAGAGATTCGCGAACTTAATACTGGTGTCTTCTGCTTTACATCGGATTGGCTATGGAATGCCCTAGGGCGGATTAAACTTAATAGTAAAGGTGAGTATTTCCTCACCGATTTAGTTGAAATTGCCGTCTCGGATGGCAAACGCGTGCAGGCCATCAAAGTAGATGACAATACTGAAATGATCGGCATCAATACCCAAGTTCATCTGGCAGATGCAACAGCGATGCTGCAAAAGCGCATCAATGAGAAATGGATGCTCTCAGGTGTCACTCTCCAGGACCCTCTCTCAACCTATATCGAGCCAGGTGTCTCAATTGGGTGCGATACCTATATCGCAGCGAACACCCACCTGAGAGGTGATACCCAGGTTGGTGAAGCATGTATTCTGGGTCCGAATTGCATCATCCAGGATTCACGTATTGGAGATCGATGTAAAGTGCTCAGCTCAGTTGTCGAATTTGCTGTGATGGAAGACGATGTAGATATTGGCCCCTTTGCCCATTTGCGCAAAGGAGCACATCTTGCCTCGGGCGTGCATATGGGTAACTTTGGTGAAGTCAAAAATTCATATCTTGGTCCCGGTACCAAGATGGGTCATTTCTCCTATCTTGGAGATGCGACCACAGGCTCTGATGTCAATATTGGCGCAGGCACAATTACGTGTAATTACGACGGTGCAGAAAAACATCCCACTGAGATTGGTGATGAAGTCTTCATTGGTAGTGATACCATGCTTGTGGCTCCACTTAAATTGGGTAAGGGTTCTCGCACTGGTGCTGGAGCAGTTGTTACCAAAAATGTCAAAGATGAAACTTTGGTTGTGGGGATGCCCGCACGTGCCATTCGCAAGTTGAAGAAACAGGATTCGTAAATTCCCACTTGTTTGGGAGAGTAGGTTCAAAGTGACAGATTTTCAGGTTTTTCTTGTAATCCTTGGGTTTGTAATTGTCTTGATTTTTGATTTGGCGACAATTATTGCCCGGACTGCTCTAAGGCATACTAGCCTGGCTCGGTTGATCCACCTGAGAGAGCTAGATGAGCCTCACGCCGAGAACACCCTGGAATTGTTGGAGAAAATGCCCCGCCCATATGCGGGTCTGCACATTGCGCAGTCGTTCCTAAGGTTTATTTTAATCGGTGGAATCTTCTTTTTGATTCAACAAGATCCGCGTATCGACTCTTTGTTTGAAATCATCGGAATTTTGCTTGGAGTTGGGTTGATCGTGGCCTGGATCGAATGGATTATCGAAAGGAGAATCCTGCGTGACCCCGAACAATGGGTACTGCGATTTACAAGTTTTGTGCGCTATACAACGCTGATCTTCTACCCATTTGTCAGCCTGAGTTTGATTTTATCTCGCGAAACCGTACACCCTAATGAAAATGCCAGCATGGTGACCGAGGATGCTTTGAAGACTCTCGTGGATGTTGGCCAAAAAGATGGCATATTGGAAATTGAAGAACGAAAGATGATCCACTCTATCTTTCAGCTGGGGGATACGTTGACCAGAGAAATAATGGTGCCGCGCATAGATGTTCAGGCCTTGGAGATTGGTACACCCCTTTCAGATGCTGTAGATTTTCTAATAACAACGGGTTTTTCACGGACTCCAGTTTTCGAGGAATCAATCGACAGGATTTTAGGCTTACTCTATGCCAAAGATTTGCTTCAGGTTTGGCAGGAGGGAAATGGCACTGCCGATATTCGGCGTGATCTACTTAGGGAGCCTTATTTTGTTCCCGAGGCCAAAAAAGTGGACGAACTCCTCGGCGAGATGCAGAAACGCCGCATTCATATGGCTATTGTGGTTGATGAGTATGGTGGGGTTGCGGGGGTTGTTACCCTAGAGGATATTATCGAGGAAATATTTGGCGAGATCCAAGACGAGTATGATGATGGTGAAGAATTGCCATATAGCAAGCTGGACGATGGCGATTATCTCTTCCGTGGGCGTATAGATCTGGATGATTTTAATGAAATCATGGATAGTGATTTACCCAATGATGAAGCCGATACGTTAAGTGGTTTCATTTACACTAAACTTGGGCATGTGCCAAAAGCTGGAGAAAGCATAAGGAATGAGAAATTACTACTGACGGTAGAAACTGTCAGCAATCGGCGTATTCGCAAGGTGCGAGCGCAACGCATTTGGAGAAAAGAAGAACAAACTGATGACTGATTTTGACAAAAAATTACTAATACAAAAAGCGATATCGGTGCGTGATAATGCCTATGCTCCGTATTCAAACTACCGGGTTGGAGCTGCGCTATTATCCAAATCTGGAAGAGTATTTAATGGTGTCAATGTTGAAAATTCGGCATATCCGGTCACAATGTGTGCCGAACGTTCAGCTGTGTTCAAAGCTGTATCTGAAGGGGAGAGAAATTTTACTGCCGTTGCTATCGCAACAAGCAATGGTGGCTCGCCTTGTGGCTCCTGCCGCCAGGTGCTGGCAGAATTTGGCCTGGAAACGCTGGTAATACTTGTTGATGAAAACGGGATCGTGACCGAGGAAATGACCGTCGCCGAATTACTGCCCAAAGCATTTACCCCCACTGATCTAATTTGATCTAACAAGCCCCAAATCTTAGTTTTCAATTACCCTTATGTTAACCTGAG
>CAYQQX010000153.1:0-11403 GCA_964419495.1 uncultured Anaerolineales bacterium | reverse complement strand
CTTGCTCCTTTTATTTTGTAAAGGTGCTGTTTAGTTCAAATTGAACCATGCCGATTTTTTGCGCTATACTTGCAATGCTCCCCCCAGATTGTGCGCAAATCCCCTTCTTTGGCGTCGAGAACACAACCGCTCTTGGAACCAGAAGCAGTTGTGTTTTCAGGATTTCGACCTGGTTCTCATCCGGATGAGGTTTGTGCACCCTACGGTACTTTCCATAGCTCAATCACCGTTGTTTGAGGCAGCAAATTGTTGAAAGCACCATTATTTACTCCTGATGTTAGACTTATTGTCTTTCACCAGTAGGAAACCATTTAGTTCAGTCTATTTTATCTCTGTGTCTGTGTCTCTATACACGCTGTTCAGGGATATCACCAAATTCCTCAACTCTGCTCGATTTCAAGCTCTTCTCCATTTCACCAATTAGACATCATCCCATCAGGACAGTCAAAAAGTGCTCTTGGACATCATCTAAAAGTAGGATTCCCTTTTGGCGTAGATTCTCGCCATCCGAGATGACTTGCTTCACCCCCTGCTGGACCCCATTGGGGTTCTCCACGCGAATGCGGTAGCTGGTATCTCCATACCGGTAGGTCACTTCGTATTCCTTCCAATCATTGGGAATGCAGGGGTTGATCTGCAAGATATTTCCCGTTCGCTGTAATCCCAGAATGGCCTCTACCCCCAAACGATACATCCAGGCTGCCGAGCCGGTATACCAGGTCCAGCCGCCATGCCCTATGTGAGGAGGTTCGCCGTAAACATCCGCAGCCACCACATAGGGTTCTGCCCGATAGCGATTGACTTTTTCTGGTGTATCGGCATGATAGATGGGATTGAGTAAGTGAAAGAGAGGTGCGGCAAAATCCCCATGCCCTAGTTGTGCGAAAGCCCATACTGTCCACAGCGCGGCGTGAGTGTATTGGCCACCGTTCTCGCGAATACCGGGCAGATATCCTTTGATATAACCAGGGTTACACTTTGTTTTGTCGAACGGCGGTGTGAAGAGGCGTATCAACTGATCGTCAAATCGCACAAGGTGTTCTGTTACAGATTGCATGGCTTGCTCTGCACGATGTGGATCCCCCGCCCCGGACAACACAGCCCACGATTGGGGCAAGGAATCAATCTGACATTCCTGGTTATCCGCTGACCCGAGGGGGATGCCATCGTCATCATAAGCTCGACGATACCACTCCCCATCCCAGGCCTGGGCTTCGAGTGTCTGGCGCAGCTTTTCGGCTTTCTGCTGATAGGTTGCGGCTTGTTCAGCCTCACCCACAAGAACGCAGATTTCTGCATAATCGGTCAATGCGGTATGTAGGAACCAACCTAACCACACGCTTTCGCCTCGCCCCTCTATTCCTATCTGGTTTAGTCCATCATTCCAGTCATGACTACCGATGAGTGGCAGACCATGTTCCCCGGCTGTGCAGCCTCTCTCTAAAGCGCGGCAACAGTGCTCGTGAATCGTGGCGATCTCGGCGCTGGTTACGTAATGTCCATAACGCTCTTGCTCATCTTCCTGTAGCGGCAGCCCTTCCAGAAAGGGTATTACCTCACTCAGAATAGATCGATCACCTGTGGCGTTTACATAGTGAGCGGTGACATAAGGCAGCCAGAGCAAATCATCCGAACAACGCGTGCGCACGCCGCGCCCTGAGGGCGGATGCCACCAATGCAATACATCACCCTCTTTGAATTGACGGCTAGCTGCGTTGAGAATATGTGCCCGGACGATCTGGGGGGCAGCGTCCACCAGGGCCATGACATCTTGAAGTTGGTCACGGAAGCCAAATGCTCCGCTAGATTGATACAAAGCAGAGCGCCCCCACACCCGGCAAGAGAGCGTCTGGTACAGCAGCCAGCGATTCAAGAGCAGGCTCATCGCCAAGTCAGGCGTTTGTACCGTAACAGTGTTAAGCAAATGATCCCAGTGTTGGTTCAGCGTTTGCCAGGCTATTTCGATTTGGTCGATCTTTTGATACTGTTGGGCCAGCCGGAGTGCTTCATCTCGGTTTGCGCCCTGACCTAGAATAAATGTAACTTCTTTGGTTTCGCCAGGCGCCAGCCAAAGGAGGATTTGCATCGCCGCACAAGGATCAAGGCCAGGCTCTATTTGGGCACTCAACCCCACGCGCCTGAGTGCCGCCGGACGACGGTAGCTGCCCATCCGCCCCAGGAACTCGGTGCGATCTGTTGTCAATCCATGGGGTTCACGCGTGGCTGTCAGGAAGGCGGTTCGTTGGCCAAATTCTGCATTATATGGGTTACGAGCCAAAAGCGTATGGCAACTAGTGTCAAACTCCGGGATGATATATGGTGCCATCGCTTCTCTGGTTGTGCCCAACACCCACTCGGCATAGTAGGTCGCGGTAACGCGCCGGGTGCGCTGCCAGGTATTTTCTAAGCGCAATTGTATGATCTTGACCGGCGAATCCGGCGCAGCAAAACAGCGTAAGCGTTGTTTGAGGCCATGACTATTGTGCTCGAAAACAGAATAACCGCTTCCGTGACGGATGATATAAGGCGCTTCTTCCCCGGCGGGTAGCGGCGTAGGCGACCAAAAATGGCCCACTTCCTCCTCACGCAGATAAAGCACCTCCCCTGGTGTATCGGTCACGGGGTCGTTCGTCCAAGGGGTCAGCCGGTTTTCGCCGCTGTTCAGTGCCCAGGTAAAGCCAGAGCCAGATTCAGATATTGTAAAGCCGAATTCCGGATTGGCAATCACATTGATCCAGGGGTTAGGCGTCCGTTGTCCTGCTTCGAGGTAGATAATGTATTCCCGCCCATCGGGGCTAAAACCTCCCAGGCCATTATCGAAAAACAGATTGTCAGGTCGTTTAAGGGGTGGAACAAGCTGCTCATCTTCAGGGGGCGTAACCGTAGATGTGAATGATGGCAAACGCGCAGGTTGTTTTTGTAGCGCTCGCAACTGATCAACCACTCCACCCCTACGGGCATTAAATAACACTCGAGCAGTTGTTTCTAAGAGTATCAGTTGGGTACTACTCAACTGGTCGGCGCGCAGGACGAAGATGCCGCCGCGGCGGTTCAGCCACACATCAGCCCCCCTACGGTCGAGCAGTTGATGCAGGCGGTTGTGCAACTCTTGAGAATAGCCGGTATCTTGTAAATTGAGGATCACCAGATCAATCTGGATGCGCCGTTTGCGCCAATAGGCGTGCGCCCGCAAAAGGTCACTCACCAGGGCTGTATCTTCTTGGTTGTCAATGCATACCAATAAGATGGGATAATCACCAGAGATCGCCAATGGCCACAGGCTTTCTTGCCCTGCCTGGTTGGCCGACAAAGTGGCAGAATCGGCTCGCAGGGTTGTGTTGGGATAAAGCAAACTCGAGAGTATTTGTTGGAAAAAACTGATCTCCCGAGACGTGAGGTTAAGCTGATTCAATTCCCGCTCGCTTGAGAAACGCGCCTGGTCGAAGGCACTCTCAACCCGATGCCAATTTTGATATCGGTGAGCCAAAGCAAGTGCATCTGGGCGCGATTCGGCCACCAGGGTGAGAAAAGCGACTTGGGTTGTCGTGCGATGTGCCAACGGGTTAAGGCGAACACTCCTGGCCGTCCGCTGAGGAGCCAAATGGATTTCTTGACTGAGAGCCGTAATCGGATCTAGGGGTGCTCCCGCGAAACCTGTTAGCCCATGTCTATTTCCACGCAAAGCTGCCGGTGCACGCAACGTACCGCCACGCCCGATAAAATTTATACGCCGAGTTTCATAATCACAAGCGTTTTCGAAGTCTTGCTCTGAGACAAATATGTGCATCAGGTAAAGGGATTGTTCGTCGGCGGAACGAGGACGGCGGCGGAACAACAGCGCGTTCAACTCGGGTAAATATTCGCTCTCGATAAAAAGCTTATTGTAAGCAGGATGGCGTTGGTCGGAAGACAACGGGGCCAGAACAACTTCACCATATGAGGTCAGCCTCAAACGGCGCGAGCGATTACTGTGATTGATGAAGGTAAGACGGCGAAACTCAATATCATCATCTGGAGCAATGCTGATCTCCATCCGTAGCGAAATGTCGTGATCCCGGCGTTGAAATTCGACTTTGTGAGGGGAGAATAACACCTCCTGGTTTTCTGGTTGAGATGCAACCGGCTGAAAGCCCGCCGACCAGAGAGCACCGCTGTCTAAATCCTGGGCATAGAGCCAGGTTCCCCAATTATCCAGGGTGGAATCCGGACGCCAGCGGGTGAGAGCGACCTCTTGCCAGCTACTATAGCCACCACCTGCATTGGTTATCAGAGTACAATAACGTCCATTGGAGAGACAGTGTACCTGCGGTAGTGGCGTATCCATAGGGATATGACAGGCACTTGTGGCTGGACGTGGTTTAGCCGGTGGAAGAAACCCCATTTCCTCGGGATGAGGTATCTCCACGGGGGCCTGGCGGGGGATGCGCTCTTGAAGGAGCAATTCCACACTCTCCACGCGAGGAGCAGCATGAAAGCGCTCCACAATAATTTCATCCTGCAGATAATTCACTAACGCCAGTAATGTCATCCCCTGATGATGAGCATAATAGGAGCTAACGATCCCATAGTCTTGTCCCAGAGAGAGGCGAGAGTCTGTGTAGTCAATCGATTCATAGAATCCATACAGCCCCAACATATGTAGTTGCTCGAGGTTGACCATATTATTTATCACAGCTTGGGGCTGGATCGATAGGGCTAGCAATGAAGCATAGGGCGAGATGACCAAATCATCACTTAGTCCGCGCTTAAATCCCAGGCCTGGCACACCAAAACCCCGGTACTGATAATTCATTTGGGCATCAAAGCCATAATAGCCAGCCTCAGAAATCCCCCAGGGCACGTTTTTTGAACGACCGTAAGCGATCTGGCGCTGCACAACAGCCTGGTGTGTCTGTGTTAGCGAAGTGCCCTGGTAAGAGCGCATCAACAAGCAGGGCATCAGATATTCGAACATGCTCCCATTCCACGAGAGAATTGCTTGGGTGCCATTCACCGGGGTAACCGGACGGGCCAGATGGAGCCAGTGAATTTGGGGCACATCCCCCCGGGCAATCGCTACCAGGCTGGCTAAACGCGCCTCGGAAGCCAGTAAATCATAGTGATTACTGTCAACTTTCTCAACAGACACGTTGTAGCCCAGGTGGAATACTTGACGCCGAGGATCAAATAAGAAACGGAAATCCATTGCCTCGAACAAGTCTTCAATTTGCTCGCTCAAACCGTGGCAGCCGATTAACAATGCCTCCGCGGACATACGGGCAGAATCTAGCTCTTGGGCCAGGCGCTCGCACCAATCAAGGGTTGCCGGGTCTTCCAACAAACCTTGTAGCTGTTCCAATAGATGTAGACATCTTCTGTAAGCTTCCGGTACCTGCCCCAATTGCTGCGTTATCGGCAAAGCTTCCTGGAAAGCCTGCCAAGCATCAGCGATAGGGGCATCGGTATCAGCCTGGCTAAAAATTACCGGCGGTTGACCGAGGGGTAATAACCAGGGCATCAGCAGAGATACTTCTCTGTGAGCCTCTCTTAGATGGTGGTTTACTCGTTCCTCCCAAACGCGCAACTCTTTCAGCGTGGCTTCATCTAGAACAGGCTGATCAGACTCCAAGAAGGTCAACAAGAGCTGCTTGAATTCTTCCCATCCTTTGCAGCAATAATAGTCCAGTAAAGTTGCCCATTGAGCGGGTTCATTTTGAGTTGCCATAATTTGCTCACGCATATCCATTAGATACGCCTGCAACAACGTAACGCTATCTTCGACCCCATCTTCTCGCAAACCCGCGATGGTTTTCTCTAATAAACTCAAGGTATCGAGTAAACCCTGCCAGCGCTGCCAGCGCAGAAGAGAGTCTTGGGGAAGAGCTAAACAGCCTTGTTTGAGAGCCAACAGACAACCTGCCAGATTGCCACTATCCACGGTGGACACATACGGAGGGGGTAATTGATCCAGGCTGCGAGTGTCGTACCAATTCAAAAAGTGACCCCGGTAGCGTTGGAGTTTCTCCATCCCTTCCAATGTGTTACGCAGCCGCAAGATCAAATCCATCAAATCAATATAACCCAAGTCATAAGCCGCCAGGGTAGAGAGCAGCAACAGGCCAATATTTGTAGGCGATGTACGGTGGGCAACCAGACCGCGCGGGTCTTCCTGAAAATGATCTGGTGGGAGCCAGTGGTCGTCTGGCCCAACTAAGTGCTCGAAATAAAGCCAGGTGCGCCGCGCCAGACAGCGCAGTTTTTGTTGCTGGTCGGTAGAAATCAAAGTGGGTTGGTAAACAATTGGGCGGCTGATCCAATAGGCAATCTGGGGAGCAGCCAGCCAGGCCAGCAAAAATATCCCCGCAACGGGAAGGGCTACCAGGTTGATCCAGCTCACAAACAGTGCCACCAACACAGCAAATAGGGATGTTCCTATCATCTGCTTCCAGAGTAACCCTACCTTCATCTCTCTGTCGAATAACCGCAGAGTATGGGCGTAGGTTGTCCACTGCAAAAGACGTTTGCGGGTAAGCGCCATGCGCACAATAACCGTCCCAATGGCGTCCAGGGTAATCAAGGCTTGATAGGGGAGAAACACCAGCACCAGCAGCCAGCGGAGCAAACCACGCCCCACTTGTAACCAATCACCACTCACCTTTTTGACCAATCGTTGCGCCATATCGGTTATCGTGCCGGTCAATAGCGGCATGGCTAACAGGACAATGCTCAACAAAGTCCACACCAAGGGCGAGCCAGGTAACCACAGCCAGCCGAAGAGCAAGCAGGCTAAAATCGCTGGCATCATCAGACTACGGCGCAGGTTGTCGATGATCTTCCAGCGATCAAGTGTGCAAAAACAATTAGTTTTCGTTTCCCCATCTGCACCGGGGACGCGGGGCAGCAACCAGGGCAGAAGTTGCCAATCGCCACGCACCCAGCGGTGCCAGCGGCGCGCGTTCGAGAGAAAGTGGGGAGGGTAATCTTCCAGTATAACTACGTCCGTAACCAGGCCAACACGTCCATGCATGCCTTCGAACAAATCATGACTGAGGAGTGCATTTTCAGGCACTCGTCCGTCCAGACAACACTCGAACGCAGCTACATCATAAATTCCTTTTCCGGTGTAATTCCCTTCCCCAAATAAATCCTGGTAGACATCGGAGACAGCGCGGGTATACAAATCCAGTGCAACATCTCCAGCGAAGATTTGCGTGAAGAGTGTTTGGGTGGTGCAAGTTGGTTTGATTTCTACCCGGGGCTGGAGTACTGAGTAACCGGCAAGAATTTCTCCACTCTCAGGATCGAACACGGCTTGGTTTAGTGGATGCGCCAGGGTAGCAATAAGGCGGGATGCGCTGTCCCGTGGTAGCACTGTATCCGCATCGACAGTGATGACATATTTGATTTCTGATAAGATGTCCAAATCCCCAATTTGAATGTGGTAGGAAGTTGTCTCGCGCCCGGCTAACAAGCGATTGAACTCATCCAATTTGCCGCGTTTGCGCTCCCAGCCCATCCAACATTCCTCAGTAGGGTTCCACTTGCGTTCACGGTGGAAAAGATAAAAAGGGCCGGATGATCCCCGCGCATATTTTCCATTGAGGTTCTGAATGCCAGCCCTGAGATGCTCGAGCAGGGTATCATCTCCAGGCATCTGTTCTTGAGGCGCGTCTGTAAAATCTGTTAATAAAGCAAAATGCAAATGTGTATCCGGGTTGCTAAGATAATGAAGCTCGATCTGATGCAAGAGCGAATTAATTTCATCGATATCGGTAGCCAGGGAGGGGACAACCACCATGGTGCGGAATTCAGCAGGGATACCGTTCTGGAAATCCAGGCGCGGCAGCACCCGAGGGGGCACCGTGTGGGTGACAATCCAATTGACCGCATGAACCGACACCGCCATGGCAGGTATCAAAAACAACAGTCCCATAACCAACAACTGAGGTAGTGTTCCGTCCACAAAACAGGTATAACCAACAAGGCCGAGGATGATAAGTGCTGTAAACAACCCAATCAACCCCAGATATAGTGGCACAGGATGATCGAGAAGCCAACGATAGCACCGCAGATCCCAGGATGGGCGGTGATCCAGACGCTTCTCAAGAATGGCGCGTCCATCATCCAGGAGATAGAATCCAACATGGGATGTACGCGGTTTTCCTGCTTCACTGGTTCCATCTCTTGCAAGCTGAGAGTCGCCTTCAGCCAGCCAAACCACTTCGTTTGCTATGCTTTCCTCTTGCATACCTGTTGCTTGGGCCAGTTCCTCAATTGCTTTACGATAGCGGTCGCGCGTCTCGAAATCCATTTGAGCGTAAACATCTGCCGGGGAAGAGCGCAATACCTGCTCTACCCGGCTGACGTTTTCGAAGAACGCTTTCCAATCCTGGGTCGCCAAGGCGCGCAGACTCAGGATGCAATTAGCGATGTTGGTCTCATCGGTTAAGTGGTCTGCTGGGATTTCAACCCCCGGAATTTCTCCGCGCTCAGCTTGTGCTCCAATGGTTTGCGCAACCATGTTGGTCAGAGATTCCACAATCCCTATCCGCAGCATCGTGGGCAAGGCCCACAGTTCACCCATGGTCAGAGACGTAACTTGTTGATAAGCATGAACAAAATGCCGCAACTGACTAAGATTCAGGTGATATTTGGAGTAGCTGATCGTCTCCCATGCCAGAGCAAATACGCGCGGGTAACCGGCCATAGGCGCAGAGCCAAGTTTGGGTAACTGCTTGTAGTACCCCTGAGGCATATCTTCGCGAATTTGGCGAATGGCTTGTTGTACAACGTAGTAGTTATCTAATAGCCATTCACCCGCGTAAGAGAGCACCTCGCCTGTCTCAGATGCTTTTGCGAAATACTGATAGGCCTGACGTAAAAGATCTTCCTGGCTGCGGAGACGCTCGATGATGGAGATTCTGCGCTTCGGGCGGCGTGAGATGGTGTGGCTCTTAGCGAGTTGATGCGCCGAAGATTCCAGTGTCATAGGCTAATGCCCTTTTTCTTCTCTGGCGACGATTTCGGCGGCCGTTTTTTGCACCTCATCTCGAGAGAGATCCTGCACAATCAACAAAGGGGTTGTGCCATAAGCGATGAAGCTGAGAGTCACGCTGCCATAGGGCCATTTGGGGTTGCCCGAATGGCCATGAGCGCTCAGTACAACTAAATCCACATCTTCCAATTCCACCAAATTGTGCAGTTCTGCGCTGTCGCCCTCGCGGATATGCAAACGAACATCTACACCCACCGTTGACCGGGAACGGATCTCTTCCAAATATCGGGTGGCCTCTTGTCGGTTGCGCTCAGTGACCTGCTTTACCAATTCAATTTCATCGGGCGTTAGCGGCGTTCGCGAGAGCATTTCTGGCTTGCAAACCAGATGCGCTAAGAGAAGTTGAGAGTCATAGAAACGAGAGAGCATCGTGGTGGGCGGCAAGGCATTTTCAGCTCTTTGTGATCCATCCAAGGGAATCAAGATCTGACGATATCCTAAGCTGGCCAGGTCTTTATGAACAGATTGATAAGCTCGCACGATGAGGGTAGATGTATAGGCGCGCAGAATGATCTTTTGAACGATGCTACTGACATTCCAACCGCTCAAACCACTTTGCCCATGGCTGCTGAGAATGATCAAATCGATATCATTCCGGTGAGCGTATTCAATGATATTTTCCGCTGCCTGTCCTTCTTTTAGCCTTCTTTGGATTTTTAGTCTAAAGCCCTGTAGGTGATTAGCCACTCCGTTCAGATAGGCTTCGGCTTCCGTTTTTATGAGCTGCCATTCCAATGGGTCAATTGCCTGGGTAAGGGCAGGACCATGGGGACGCTCTAATACTCGCAATAAAGTAATCTGTGAATCGAAAGCTTGAGCGACAGCAACCGTGTGAGGTAGCACACATTCAGCTAGAGAGGAACCATCTAAAGGAACAAGTATACGGTTAAACATAATCGGTCTCCTCTATTTTCTAACCGCGAAACTATTCAGGTAGTTTTTCCCACCTTTCCTTCAGCTTCTCCATCACCTGAGGGAGGGTGGTATATTCCATCTCATCCATTGGTAGGCGATGGGGTTCGAAGGGGCCATGACGGCGCAGGTGATCGGCAATCGTGTTGGTCAGCTTGCGAGCTTCGTCGAAGCCGGGGTCAGCGAACATGTCGCGGGGGCCAATAAGATGCCCATTGGACAACTGAAAACCTAGTGCAATCACCCGGGGCGGACCATCAAAGCGGCTGGGGGTAGACTGTTGGAGAGGTACCGGCATCAGCGGGCCGTGGTGGGAGCCGCGCATCCAGCCTTCGACAATATGAGGCATGGTGAAAGGCTCCAACACTTCTCCCACAGCCGGGAATTGACTCTGGCAACGTACGACGCAGACCGGGTCATCTTTGCCGACATAGCGCCCGGCGATGAGGGCCAGCCGCTGGGTAGAAGAAGCAGCAGCGATCTCTCCATCTTTGGCGTAGACCGCCTTGACCGCGTACCGGCCAGTTGCCCCGATGAAAACCAAGAGATCGTAAATTTCTTCGGGCGTGTCGAAAAAGATATGTTTGCGTTCCATAACATCGTGCACTTCAAAGCGAAAACCGGCATGCATGGATGGCGCAATGACCAGACCAGCGGTGTTAAATGGATCGGCGAACATCTTGTAAAGCGGCAGATTCCAGGCCCCGGCAGACGTCTTATCGGCCATAAAGATGATGATCGGCTCCGACTCGCGCTCCTCGATACTCAGTTCTGCTACCCCAGGCCCCATGCCTTTGACGTTGCCGGAAAAGGCATCGGCCAGCAAGTCTTGGCCCGCGCCATAGAGTTTGAGCCGTTTGGCGACCTCGGTACAGGCTTCGAAGGTTTCCCAAGCCAGACGATGGATTGCTTCGTTGTCCACGCCCTGCTGGTGCGTCATGATCAGTTGCAGATCATCCCCACAAGCGGTAACATGGTAGTCGATGATAGCATCTTGGGCTTGGGCTATTTCCAGGCGCGCTTTGGCCTCATCGATCAAATCATCATGAGTGCTGGAATGCCCCACAAATCCACCTACATCGGCTTTGATAACGCTAAGCGTGTTATTCATTTTTAGCCTCCTAACCCGGACAAGCTGGAACCAAAAGCACTTACCATGGAGCTACTGAGAACGCAGAGATTTTTTATCGTTTCACTAAGAATTTCTCCGTGCTTTTCTAAAGCTGCTTCGCGAACGCCGCATCTTCGCGAAGCATGCCGTCGCTCTGTATACCCTTTGGGTATGGGGTGCTGTGGTAAACAAATATGATTTGTCGGTCAATCAGTACAGCGGATTCGCGTTATTACTCATGTTACGCACACGTAGCGAGGTTTCCCTGGAAATAGGGGGTCGGGGGCGAAGCCCCCACCCCCTATTTCCAGGGCGATTCTCTTTAGCTTGCGTAAGATCAATTATT
>CAYQQX010000152.1:0-11520 GCA_964419495.1 uncultured Anaerolineales bacterium | reverse complement strand
CAGACCTGATCTTCTTGTTTTTTGTGCAAACTTTTTACTGTTAAGGTACTAATTGTACAAATATTCTATATAGTTGTAAAATATCAGTTACCTATATGATCTATAGTTTGTGTCTATTTTGTTGGTAGGTATGATATGGAAATCCATCAACTGGAATACTTCATTGCGATAGTTGAAACCGGTGGTTTCAGTCGGGCTGCTGAACGCTGCAATGTAGCCCAACCTTCTCTGAGTCAGCAAATCAAGAAACTTGAAAACGAGATCGGACAGCCACTGTTCGACCGCCTTGGACGTAAGGTGGTACTTACCGATATCGGTAGATTACTGTTGCCGCGCGCCAGCGCGATCCTGAAAGAACTACAAGGGATAAAGGTGGATTTACAAAGTGAAATTCAGGATGGGCACGGCACGCTGATAGTGGGATTCATCCCCACGATTGCGCCCTTTGTTTTACCTGGTGTGATCCGCAGATTCAGTAAGAAATTCCCCAACGCAACGCTTGAAGTCCACGAGGATCTAACCGATAAACTGATCCACAAAATCGTTGCGGCTGAATTGGATGTTGGAATTACCAGCCTGCCGATTAAAAATACACTGATCCGTACTGAAGAACTGTTAACAGAACCCCTATTAGTGGCAACCTCTCAGAAGTACGATATCGTAAACCGAACTGCGATCCAGGTCAAAGAATTAGACAATTTCCCTTTCATCGCTCTCAGCGAAGTTCATTGCCTGGGTGAACAGGTGCAGTCCTTCTGTTATCAACAAGATGTTGATTTGAACATTGTCTGCCACACGGCGCAACTTTCTACAGTGAAAAACTGCATTGCATTAGGACTGGGAGTCTCTCTCGTCCCCCATGCGCTGGCCATCAATGATCCCTCAGACCAGATTATGTACCGGACCATCAGTGATTCAGTACCTCAACGAAAAATCGCCGCCGCGGTGCATGCCAGACGGCGCTTATCATTTTTGGGCAGAGCGTTTATTGAGATCGTTCGCTCAGAATATCCCACCTGATAATTTCTCTGGCTGATGGCGGAAAGCGTCGAGATGGATTTCGCCTGCTGTCAGAGCGAGCAAAGTTTTAGTGAGTAAGAAATTGACTGGGGTGGGAATACCGGACTCTTTTCCAGCGCGCACCACAGCACCATTGAGATAGTCAACTTCGCTTCTGCCGCCGCCACTGTGCAGGTCGATATGGAAGGATGGCATTTTACCCCCGCGTCCACTCCCGACGGCTTTTGCCATCAGCGGGCGTGAAATACTCAATGGCAGGGAGCGCGCAGCGAAGGCCAAGGCGCGCACAGGCGTGCCGGGCAAGTCTACAACTCCGATTCCTTGTGCTTTCATTACTTTCAAAGCTTCGCGCAGCTGTGAGATTTCTAATTTGAACAGGTCTTGATTGGCGAAAATTTGCGCCGGGGTCATGTCTAAAATGGCAGCAGACGCATTTGTTAATAGATTGGTAAGCATCTTGGACCATTTCATGTCTGCTGCTTTGGGGTAAAGCTGCGCATTGATACCGGCCTCACTCATTGCTGATACCAGTTTCTCGGAGAGGGGATTCCCCCCGGAGACTCCCACGCCGCGCAATCGCTCGAGAGCAATGTCACCAGCCGCGCGGCGGCCGATGGCGGTGGTCACTGTGCCGGCAATGATTTTGTTTGCGCCGAGGGCTGAGGCGAGCGCGGGTTCGTTGTCGACGCCGTTGGAGAGACAGAGGATAGTAGGTAGTGAAGAGTGTGTCGTGGTGAGAGAGTCGATAAATCCAGGCGTATGGTATGACTTGAGGGCGAAGAGGGCGACATCAAATTGTTGGGAGGCAAGTGCCTCTTCGAGTGAGTCGACCACCACTGGGTCAGGAATGTGATGCTCCCCATCCTGGAGGGCCAGCCGCAAGCCTCGGGGTTTAAGATCTGCGGCCACGTCTGGGCGTTCTAGAAAAACGACATCGTGTCCGGAAAGTGCTAGACTGCCGCCGATATATGTGCCGATCGCTCCAGCACCTAAGGTCAAAACGCGCAGGTGGGTCATGGATATATTTCCTTTTCGTCCCAATGATGGCGCTGATTGATGCCGTGGACATACCAAACATGGTTCTCGGGTCGATAGCTCAGACTGACATAGGAAGTATTGCGAAATTGAAAGCGTGGCCCGTGGAAATTGGGCGGCGGCGTGATGCCTAGAATGGCGTACATAACCATGTTGAGCAAACCGCCATGTGAAATTATCAGGTAGTGGGCGGGCGGGCGATTGATCAGGCTTTGTACGGCGCGGCCACCTCTTAAGTAAAGCTCCCATTGACTTTCGCCATCACCCCCAATTGGCTCGTAGCTGGGGATGAAGTCAGGTTGCGGGAATTTGGCTCTGGCTTCATCGTGTGGCAAGCCGGCATAAATGCCGTTGTCGCGCTCCATCCAGACATCATCAAATTCCAGGGGTGTGCCCAAAGCATCAGTGACGATTTCGGCCGTTTCTTTAGCGCGGCTTTGCGGGCTGGCAATGGCCTGATCGAATACTTGCCCTTTTCCGAGCCAATATTTGGCCAGGGCGTATGCCTGCTGACGTCCTTTTTCGGTTAAAGCAAATTCGGCCTGGCCTTGATGGTAGCCTTCTGCATTGCCTATAGATTCACCGTGTCTCAGCAAGGTGATGTAATACATTGGGGAGTTGTTTCCTGAAGAAGACATAATTTTATTGGTTGCTGGTTACCCAATCTCTGGCGCCTCGCAAGAAAGTGTCGCCAGACATGGCTCTTTTTCCCTCTGGCTGCACTTCATCAAGGACGAGCAATCCATCCGAAGTGCCCACAGCAGGGAAGTCTTCATGGGTAATAAACACCCCAACCCCAGGTGAAGTTGCGCTACTAATATGTGTTTTGTGCACTTTGAGACGTTGGTTGCCCCATTTTAAGTAAGTGCCTGGCCAGGGGTTGAAGGCGCGCACACGGTGTTCTAACGCGGATGTGTCCTGATTGAAATCCAGTTTGCCGTCTGAACGTTTGAGCATTTTTATGTACGTAGCATGTGAATCATCTTGAGGCTGAGGAACTAAATCGCCATTCAAATAATCTGGCAGGCTCTTGACGAGCAGCTCGCCACCCAATTGTGCCAACTTGGGGAAGAGCGATCCCGCGGTTTCATCAGGCGCAATGGTAATCACAGCTTTGTTGATGATGGGACCGGTGTCAAGTCCTTCGTCCATCTTCATGATGGTAATACCCGTCTTTTCGTCTCCATGAAGGATGGCGGCGTTGATCGGCGCTGCGCCGCGCCAACGTGGTAACAGTGAAGCGTGAACATTAATACATCCGTGGGGTGGGAGATTGAGAACATTGGGGCGCAAAATCTGCCCGAAAGCAGCAACAACGATGACGTCTGGGTTCCAACCTTTGAGATGCTCCAAGGCTTGGGAATCTTTCAAATTTTGAGGCTGGATTATTGGTAAACCAAGTTTATGTGCCAATGCTTTGACAGGCGGTGCCTTTAGATCGCGCCCCCGTCCGGCAGGTCTATCTGGTTGGGTGACAACTCCGACAACCTGGAAATTTTCTACCAATGCTTGTAGAGTTGGCAGAGCAAAATCAGGGGAGCCCATAAAGACAATTCGGGTATCCATGGGGCGGATTTTAGCATAAATCCAAAAAAAAGAGTGCCCAGCACAATTTGCAGGACACTCTTTTTAAGGTTTGTTTATGTATTGCCATTAAGGCGTGCGGAGAGTCAAATTTCCAGCACCGATTTCGACGGTTAGGGATAGCTTGGGGCCTTCATTGTATAGGGTATACGTATTCCCAGATACTTGCCACTCGCCACGGGTGGCGATGTTGGAGAGGCCGCCTTCGGTAGTGATTTCTACATTGGTATCTTCGGGGATCGTTACTACGATATTGCTGAGACCTGTCTCAATAATCGCTTCGGCGTCGTTTTGCAACTCACCTGAAAAATCTAATTCGTAATTTCCTGCTCCACCTTGGAAGATCATGGTTTCGAAATTGGCGTTGGCCAGATTGGTCATAACAATGTTCGAAGCGCCGGTTTCGTAGCGCAATGTGCGCATGACGGTTTGATTTGGCTCATCGAAGTTCAAGCTGACATCCGCCGCGCCATCGGAGATGTGCAGTTTGGTCAGGTTCAAGCCACCTAATTCAAGTTCGCCCGAATAGGCGCCGGCTTTGATACTTAAATCGAGGGGTTTTTCACCAAGGCTGAATTCCCAAATATTCTTCACACGTGATTGGAAGTTGGGGATGCCGTTGATCTCAAGGGTGCCTGTGGATATTCTGGCTGAATTACCATCGGTTTGAATTTCGGGTTTGAGATCGATGACATTGTAGGTGGCTGTACCTTGGAGTAGGGCGTTTTCAGCCCCAGGAGAGAGGAAAAGTTCGCCAGCTCCAAATGCTAATGTAAGTTCAGAAACTTCTGCGTCTGAAACTAAATTTGGGATGCGAATTTCTTTGATAGTTGTAGGGCCGGTCTTGATGTATGTAGTTACGGGAAGGTCAATATTTATTCCACATGCCAGAGATGCCAGCACCAGGACAGATATGATTGAGAGTAAGTATATTTTGCGCATAGTCAATTCTCCATTTGCTTTGTTTTCTGATAATGTATACGCTGGAGATGGATGATTGTCGCGTCCCAGGAACCCCGCTTTCCCCCAAAAGATGACCCTATAAACCTAACTCTGGTGCGATAGTTTGCATGGCTTGAATGACGTTGCCAACATGCTCCCAAAGCTCAACGCCAAAATCTTCAACGGCATGTTCAACCTCTTGTCGGTTGACTCCGGCAGCGAAAGCTTTGTCCTTCCACTTCTTCTTGACCGATTTGACTTTCAAATCAGCCAAAGAGCGTGATGGGCGCACCAGCGCTGAAGCAACGATTAAGCCGGTGATCTCATCGCAGGCCAGGAGCGCTTTTTCCATGAGAGAATCGCGAGTTACGCCTGTGTGGTCGGCGTGACTCAAAATTGCACGCAAAATTTCCTCGTAGACTCCACGCTCACGCAATAGTTCTATGCCGGCTTGAGGATGTTCATCCAGGGAAGGGTGAATTTCCCAGTCATAATCGTGCAATAGTGCAGTAACGCGCCATTTTTCAACGTCCTCGCCAAATTTTTCAGCATAGAATTTCATGGCTGATTCCACAGCCAACATGTGCCGGACAAGGTTTTCGTTTTTGACAAACTCTCTGACGATAGCAAGGGCTTCTTCTCGGTTCATGATTTGTTCCTTGAAAAAATAGCCACAGATGAACGTAGATATTAATTTCAGTAGATCACGATTTTGTGTCATTGCGAGGCGTTTCGTGCCGAAGCAATCCCCCTCTAAAGGGTGGAGATTGCTTCATTCCGTTTGCAATGACATCGAAAATTGCGAATCTGTGATCTACTAAATTTGAGAAGACACTGTTTTTCTGGCTCCCATTAATAGCCTTTCTGCAAACTCTAGGTCTCTGTGGTGATTTCGTTTAGATTATGTGTGAAAATGGGTTCTGGTTCACCTAAAACGGGCAATGGGCGCAGCAAATGAACTTCCAGCATGGCAACCAATGTGGCGATGGTTTCGCGTGTGTGCCAATAGGCTAACGATCGTCGGCGGTACATGCGTTGATCCGCTTCGACGCCGACCGCGGCAACCCCTAAAGCATTGCAGGTGTATAGGGCGCGGGGCAAGTGAAATCCTTGTGTTACCAGGATGGCCGATTCCAGCTCGAAGATATCCCGAGCTCGGTAGCAAGTGTCATAAGTTCGGCGGCCAGCATAGTCGAGTACGATGGCATCTTCGGGGACTCCCAAGCTGATGGCATAATCGCGCATGGCGGCGGGTTCGTTGTAATCTTCGAAGCGATTATCGCCGCTCATTAACAGCTTCTCTACTTTGCCTGTGAAATACAAGTTTGCGCCAGTAGCTACACGATCACGCAAAACGGGAGTTGGAGAACCATCACGCCAAAGTCCAGCTCCATAGATAATTGCCACGCCGTGCCTGGAAACTTCGTCCACGCTTTGGATGCGCGTCCAGGCATGGAGTTTGGTGGTCAGTCTGGGGACCAGCAACACCATCAGGCCAGTAAATGTCAGAATGAATACGATTTTCAAAAGCATATTGAATATTTTCTTAAACACGGCCCCGATTTTACCATCTCATAAAGAAAGACCCTAAAGGTTTGATGAGAATTCCTTTAGGGTCTGAAAATGTGGGATTCTTAGGTTTTTGTGCGTAGGTAAATTATCATTAATCGATTACCCTTCAGGATAATCAAACTCCTCTGCTAACTGCGTCTGGATGTGGTTAAAGATAATCGTCAATGGCAGGTGTTGGTGACAGGCCTGTTCACAGATCCCACAACCGGAACATGAGATCAGCCAGCGCGTGATCTCAGTCTCTTCAAGACTGCCATCTTCTGTGCGTTGGGGGTAATGGATGTCACACAGGGGGCAGACATCCATACATGTGGTGCAATCTCCACAACTCTCCAATTGTTCGATTAAGGCATTTACATTTTCCGGTAACAGCTCAGCCAAACCGTTGGCGATGCGTTCGCGAGTATTCTCGCTGCGCTGTACCAGCCTTGCGGTCACACGTTGATGACCATCGAGCACATCGGCATCGATTTCGTCATTGGCCAGCTTTTTCATGTTGAGTTTCTCGGCCAATGCTTCATCGTTGATGGTGATTAGCGCATGTTGACGGACTGGCAGGCCGAGAATGCCGATGTTGATATCCGCTTCAGTGGCTTGGGGTGATACGCACACCTGACAAGCAGAACGATAACGATAGCGCACAATACCGCCTTGACGGCTGAACTGCAAGGCTTCTTGGGCCAGTTTCTTGGGAGAACCTTTTCTCTCTACGCGCCATTGGTATTCGTCCATGGGCAGCGTACCCAAACAGTCGACACTCATGGTCAGTAAGTTTTCTGTGCTGAGTCCGTTTTGTTTGGTCATCTCAATCCATGTGCGCATCTCACATGGGCGCAACATGGCACCCACACTTGCATCAGCATCATTAATCAATTCAGGGATCAGCTTGGCGGCATTGATGGGCATCAGCGGTGTGCAAGGACTCAGTGCATCAAGCCCTTGGGTATCGTCAATAAAATGAGGGCCGGTATCCTCAGCTTTACCATTTGTAGGCACCAGCATGCGGTTCAGATCAAGGGTTTCCCAAACCAATTTAGTGAAATCCCGAACTGTGCCTAATGGATCCCCATGGGTTTTTATCATCCATTGCATTTTCATAATTCATCTCCATTTCTGGAGATTGGAAGTTGGAAGTTGGAAGTTGGAAAATCCAACCTCCAACATCTAACCTCTACATTCTACTTTCCAACAATTAACCATTAATCACCAATCTGTTGTTCCAGAACTTCCGCAATGTCCATAGCCTGAATTTGCTCGCCAATGCCCTTAGAATTGATAGCATCTTCGAACATGCTCAAGCAGTAGGGGCAGGCTGTAGCCACAGTATCTGCATTGACGTCCAATGCGTCTTGCAATCGGTTCTGGTTGATGCGCTTGTCAGCATCAGTTTCGATCCACATACCGCCGCCGCCGGCGCCGCAGCAGAAGCTGTTCTCGCCCTGGCGTTCCATTTCCACGCGGTCGACTTTGGCCTGATCGAGCAGTTCTCGGGGAGCTTTGTAAATATCGTTGTAACGCCCCAGGTAGCAAGAATCATGGAAGGTCAACGAACCGTTTAGCCCATTTCCATTCGGCGAAATAGCGCCAAAGGACGGGGCGATCTCTTCAAGCAGTTCGGCGTAATGCAGCACTTCATAATTACCGCCCATTTGGGGATATTCGTTCTTCAACGTGTTGAAGCAGTGCGGGCATTGGGTGACAATGCGATTGAATTTGACTGAGTCAAAGATCTCGATGTTCTGCTCTGCGAAGACCTGGAAGATATATTCGTGACCCATGCGGCGGGCGGTCTCACCGCAGCAGGCTTCGTCGAAGCCCAGTACACCGAAATCGACTTCAGCCTTTTGTAGCAGGCGCACCACCGATTGAGCCACTTTCTTGTTGCGCTCATCAAAGGCAGCCGCGCAGCCCATGTAAAGCAGCACATCGACTTCGTCGCCAGGCGCTAACTCGCGTACATTCAATCCCTGGGCCCAATTCAGGCGATCTTGTGGGGGCATCCCCCAAGGATTACCTTGTCTCTCCATGTTGCGTAATGTATCGCCCACAGATTTGGGCATTTCGCCGGTCATCAAGATGGAGTATCTGCGCATATCGACCACGCGCTCAGGGGGGCGGATGAAAGCCGGACAGCGAGTCAGGCAAGCGCCGCAGGTTGTGCAGGACCACAAAGCTTCCTCTTCGAAGAAATGGGCGGGCAATTCCTTGGCACCATTGCCATTGTTTGAGGGCGTCCCGATTGCGTCGATCATGGCATCTCGCATGCTCATGAGCAGCGTTTTGGGGGAATATTCCAGGCCGCTGAAGGTTGCTGGGCAGACCTCTTCACAGCGTCCGCAGCGCAGACAGGCATCGAACTCTAGTAGATTTTGGGGCTCGAATTCGGTGACTTTGCCAACGCCCAAGATTTCTGCAGTTTCAAGGTCTTCGACTTTTGTGAGGGCTCCAAAAACGCGTCGGGGATGCAGGATAATGTTCAAAGGCGCATTGACCAGGTGGCGCAGCTTGGTGAAGGGGATACTGGCGACAAAGGTCAAGCCCAGGGCGATGTGGGTCAGCAGCAAGATGGGGTGGATACTGAAGGCCGTCTCTGCTGTCAGCCCGGCATTGGAGAGCACTCCTGAAAGCCAGTTGCCGACGAATGAATAACGGGCCCACTCAGGCGTTGCTGAGATCAGGCGCATGGATTCGGTGAAGTACCCGGCTAAGGGCAACAGGGTCAGTATTGCCAGGGCGTAGTAGTCATCCCAGGCGGTGGGCAAACTCTTGGGGCGTAGTACCAGGCGTCGGAAAACAGCCATCAGCACACCCGTCAGAATAAATACGCCAGCCAAATCCATGATGAATTCATAGGCGAAGTACCAATTGCCTCGAGGAAAATTCTCCAATGCAAATGGTGTAAATAGGGCCATTTGCATCAGGTTGATGGCCGTACCGATAACCTGGATCGTCACTCCCCAAAAGATCAAGAAGTGCATTATTCCAGCGTAGAGCTTCTTCCAAATGCGGGCCTGAGCAACGGCGTGCAGAAAGAAATCCCGCACTGCTACAGTCCAACCTGGGGTTTGAAATTTGTCACTTGGCACTGTGCTCATCCTTCACCTCCGGCGCTGACATAGATTTCGCCATCTTTGATTTCGGTTTGCAGTGGGGTGAGACCCTTGGGGGGCGGCCCTGAGATCACGCTGCCATCCGCGGGATCAAAGAAGCCGTCGTGGCAGGGGCAGACAATTTGCTCAATTTTGTTGTCCCATTTGCAAATACAGGCGAAGTGCGTGCAAACTGCTGAATAGGCTTTGAGACCTGCGGCTGTGTTGATTACCAGGGCAGGGTAGCGGCCAAATGCCACGGTGCGAGAGTCGCCCACGGGCATTTCTGCTTCGGGTGCAACTAGCACCGGCTCGGACGGAGTCTCTTGCAGATCGGGCGGGTAGAAATAGGCCACAACTGGACCAAAGACTGCGGCCAGTCCGGTTACAGCCAAAACTCTATTGACGACTTTCAGGAAATCACGTCGGGTTACTTTAGCCATGATTAACTCACCTCTCCCCAAACCGTGAGGGCGATCAAGATGACCATCAGTACGCTGATGACAATAAAACGCACGCGCGTGGTTTGTTTTGATTTATCGGGTTTTTTGTCCAGAAATGGCCAGATCAAAACCACGCCCGCAAATATCACTGGCAGCACGGCGCCGAGCGTTTTAGGCATATATTTAAGTAGTTGGTACATAGCCAGGAAATACCACTCTGGTTTGACATGCGCAGGTGTGTTCAATGGGTCAGCCGGGGGCTGTAAACCCACCGGAACGAACAGGCCGATGATCCCTACAATGATCAGCCCGATGCCAAACCACATGGCCACTTTGGCTTCGTTGGTTACGTGATCGGGGTAGAAGGGGATCGTGTTTTCTTCGGGAGATACTTTTTCAGTCATGATAATTCTCCATTTTCTCAGATCACAGCGGTTTCATGATGCCCTGGCGCCGCACCATGAGGAAGTGCATCCCCATGAAAACAACTGTGGCGACGGGAATGATCAGAACGTGCAGGGCATAAAATCTGCTCAAGGTTTGGGCGCCGATATTCCAGCCAACACGCAGGAATATCAGGGCCAGATTTCCGATGGCGGGCATACTCCCGGCAATCTCGGTGGCGACAGTAGTGGCCCAATAGGCACGTTGATCCCAGGGGAGCAGGTAGCCAGTCAGGCCGAAGGCCAAGGTTAATACTAAAAGAGTAACACCGGTGACCCAATTGAGTTCGCGCGGATTCTTGTAGGCGCCTTGTATGAAGACACGCAGCATGTGGGCCGTGCACATCAGGATCATACCGTTGGCAGACCAATGATGGATCATGCGGATGGCGGCCCCAAAGCGAACCTCAGTTTCAATGAACTGGATGCTGGCATAGGCGGCCTCAGGAGTAGGCTGGTAGTAGAAAGCCAGCATCACTCCCGTGATACCTTGGACGATGAAGAGAAAGGCCGTTATACCGCCCAAACAGTACCACCAGCGCCGCTGCCAATCGGGGACGGGTTTGGTTAGCATTTTGGATAGTGGATCGGAGATCTCGTAGCGTTCGTCAATCCACTCGCCTGCGTGAGTCATGAGAGGCTTCCAGGGCGCGCGGTTCTTCCACAAGCTCCCGGATTGGACGATGCCGAAAACAGCCACCAGCCCCGCAGTGCCGAAGACCAGCCAGCGAACCAGAGGTGTCCAGAGGCCTTTCTCCTCGCCTGCTATATGACAGTGAAGACAAGGATCTTGCTTTGCGGGCGGGGGAAGGCTGGACGAAAGAGCGGGTACTGCATCCGAGGATGCGTCAGATGGCAGCCCAGCGCTTTCACGAACTAATTCCCAATTGGGCTCATATGCTCTGGCCTGGCTCTGGTGAGCGAAGACCAAGAGTAGCGCCGCGACCAGAACAAAGGCGATAGTGCCCAGAAGGATTCGACGAAAGAATAGATTCATAGATCACCTCGGTTTGGGTATCAAGGATGAACTTGCGATATTTTCACTTCTATAGGATATAAAAATGTGGGGTAGGGGACAATGTCAAATATCTGATTTTATATCAGGTATTAACCCTAGAAAACTGGAAAATCCACCCTATGTGCGGTTCGGTTTGTGCATTGAAATAAAACTGACAGGATTTTCCGCACCCCTGAGCATGTCGAAGGGAATCCCTGAAACCAAGCGATTAGCAAGCTAAACCAGATACCCGGGATTCCTCGCTTCGCTTGGAATGACAGTTGAGCGGTTTGTGCTTTGCGATAAGTTAACACCACGCAAATCGCTACTCCCGATACATTGGGTCTCTAGGAATCGCCGTGGTAAGGATCCACATTTGGGGGTAGGGGGCGTGC
>CAYQQX010000151.1:0-11672 GCA_964419495.1 uncultured Anaerolineales bacterium | reverse complement strand
GGTTAGGTTATCAACATCGACAATTTTTTGTCGATAGAAGTGCTGTTAGTGCCTAGACAAGATAAATGCCCAGCTTCTTACGTGTTCTGGTAGAATCTCCAAGAGAGAAAACAAAGATTTTGAATACGCCTTATGACATCTCAACACATTATCAACGTCAACGAATCAAGCTTTGACTACGAGGTCATCGAATACTCCCAAAATGTTCCCGTTTTGGTAGATTTTTGGGCTGAGTGGAGTATTCCTTGCAAAACACTAGATCCCATTTTGCGAGATTTGGCAATCCAAGGTGAAGGCAATTTTCGGCTGGCAAGATTGAATGTTGACGAAAACCCAAAAGTCGCGTTGCGATTTAATGTTCATGGTCTCCCGGTGGTAAAAGCTTTTCGAGAGGGTGCAATCATTGCTGAGTTTAGTGGGCTAAAGCCCGAGGAAGAAATCCGCCGATTTCTTCGCCTTGTGATACCCAGTCATGTAGACCTCTCCCTCGATAAAGGTCGCAGTTTATCAAGAATGGAGAAATGGGAAGATGCCGCTGAGGCATTCCATAACGTACTAGATGAGCGTCCAGATCATCCAGGAGCGCTTGTGGGACTCGCCAAGGCGATGCTTGCCCTGGGTCAATTCAGTGATGCAATTGAGATTCTGGAATCCGCACCAACCAGCCGTGAAGCCAAAACAGTGGATATTCTTTATTCCTTGGCCACTGCCTTGGAGCGCTTCGACACGCAAGATTCCAAAGAAATATCTCCCATAGAAACAACCTATCAGCACGCTCTGCGCCTGGTTCACCTGGGCAATTTCCCTGCCGCAATGGACGGCATCCTGGCAGTGCTGCGGCAGGATAAACATTATCGTGACGATGAAGCTCGACAGGTCATCCTTGGAATTTTTGAGATTTTGGGGGATGAGAACCCTTTAACACGACAGTATCGCAACGAACTAGCATCGATCTTATTTTAAAGAAATCCACTCTGTGTCTGACGGACGCAATGCTTTTGCTACGTCTGTTTTCCGCATTTCCATACTAAATACCTGGCTCTCACCTTCAAGTCCAAACAAGAGAATGGACATATTTTTATCGTTTTGCGCGCCTTTGGCGTTGCGAGTCCCGAGAGGGGCGACACTTGGCACCGCAGGTGCAAGTGTAGGTGAGCAATCTGAATGTAGGCCTTCGAGAGATCTAGATTGCTTCGCTGGCCGTAGGTCTGCCTTTGACACGCTCGCAATGACAGCATGAGAATATTGTTTCTTGATTTTGCCAGATCTTCTGTTCCAAGATCAAGATCCTGTGCTTGACACCCTCAACTCTTTCTTGTATTCTAAATTCAACGTATCATTCACATCGCAAATGCAGGAGAATGCCCCATGAACAGAACCACGCTCCCGGTAGTCATCATTCTAGCCCTTCTCATCAGCCTGGCTTGTGGGCTGACCTCCCAAATCGCACCTGAAGCACCACCCGCACCCGAAGAACCCGCAATCGAGGAAGCAGAAAAACCCGCACCGACAGTGAGTCAGGCAGAAGAAGAAGCACAAACGGAATCGTCTGACCAATCCGAGGCAGAAGCCGCTGAGCCTCCAGCAGTTGAGGCACTTGTGCCTCCGCCTCCAGCAGATGGCAGCCCATGTGCGAACACTTTCTACCCCATGATCAAGGGCTACCAGTGGATTTATGAAGTAACTTCGGAGGGCGAAACCAGCCAGATCAGTCTTACAGTTTCAGAAGTCAATGGGGACGAAGCCACGCTCAATGCGCTCTACCTCGATTCGGGCATTACGACTGAAGCAACTGTCGAATGCCAGGACGGCGCTATTCTCAACTTCCCAGTGATGCTGCTGGGCTTTTTATTTGGCGATGTCGATGGCGAAATGACCGTGGAGCATGTCGATGGCCAGTACGCCCCTAATTACGCTGCTTTTGTCGGCAAAAATTGGGATCACACCTGGACAGGTGAATATCTGGCTTCAGGTGTCATTGATGCAGTCGTTGATGGGGACGAGGTTACCGGAACCTTGTCTGAGAGTCCCATAGATATGGAATGGAACACCCTCGGTGAGGGTGAGGCCATATTTGAAGCGATCACTGTAAAAGCGGGCGAATTCCCACGCGCGATAAAGCTAGAAAGAGAGTTAGTCTTCGATCTCGAGGTAGAGTTGGAAGAATCTGGATACACAACTTCCGTTGCAGCGGTACTGACCTTGCAAAATAACCTCTGGTTCGAGCCAAACATGGGACAACTCAAACAAGAAATAGAACGCGCCAGCATCAAGGTATATGGAGTTAATTTCCCTATGGAGATGACTGGAAATTTAGAACTTGTAGAATTCCGAATCGAGGAATAAATACACTTATCGGCAAACAATACTTTCGCAATTATTAGAAATATTGACAAATTTAATCCCATTGCCATTTCACCAAATCCTACCAGAGAGGCATCTTGAGCTAGCAGACATCATTTTGGCGAAGGTATTGGATGGCTTCACTGCAAAAACTACCAGACGAGGGTTTCCGTCGGATTATATGGGGTGATTGCAGTAGAGTCATTCGTGCAATTCGTATCATTCGCTCCCATTCGTAATTTTTCACGTACGCTAATTTTGTTCAAGCTTTTGTTGACCAATACAATTTCTCCGGATTACTCAATAAAAAAACTAATTTCATAGCACATATGTTAAAATACAGCCTTAGAAGAATATTGATTCGATCAAAAAACCGAGATTTGCAAGCCCTTTTGTGAAAGGGGAGGGTTGTCTTATGGCGAAAGTCCCTCTACGATCATATTTACGTGAAATCGAGGCTGCCATCGAAGAAGGCCAAACTGACGAAGCAGTCCAACATTGTCGTCATGTGCTTAAGGTTTTCCCAAAACACATCGATACGTACAGGCTTTTAGGAAAAGCCTTTCTCGAAGCTCAAAGATACGGCAGCGCTGCTGATATCTTTCAAAGAGTTCTGTCCGCCATTCCCGATGACTTCGTCTCACATGTTGGTATGAGCATTATTCGTGAAGACGAAGGCAATCTCGATACTTCCTTATGGCATATGGAGCGCGCTTTCGAAGTTCAACCTTACAACCCTGCCATCCAAGGAGAAGTTCGCCGACTGTATGGGAAACGCGATGGTATGGAGCCATCTAAAGCTCGTCTCACTCGAGGGGCACTTGCTCGCACCTATGCTAAGGGGGATCATTACGAACAAGCTATCGCTGAATTACGCGCTGCCTTATCTGAAGAGCCAGATCGATCTGATATCCAGATCATGCTGGCCGAAATGTACGCAAAAATTGGGGACAATCTAAAAGCGATCGAAAACTGCAGCTTGGTTCTCAAAAACTTACCTTTCTGTCTTCCTGCGAATCGTTTGCTCGGAATCCTACTCCAAGGAACAGACCGGGAAGACGAAAGCAAAGCTTACTTGCAGCGAGTTCATTCACTAGATCCATATGAAGCACATATTTCGTCCCACGCACCCACTGCCGAAGATGTACCGGAGCAAGCTGTCACTATTGATCGCATGGATTGGAGAGAATCTGTTCCGTCAGGTGGTGCGGATCGACAGCCTGAGTGGGCCACATCGCTGGGTGTTGACATGGACGATGCCGACCCCAAAGAGGCTGGGATGCCCGATTGGCTGGCTGCTGCTTCCGAAGATTCACCTGCTTCCCAAGAGAGTGGAAACCTCAGCCCAACGGATGATGAAGAAATTCCTGAATGGATGAAAGGTGCCGGATGGGAACCATCTTCTGGTGAACTTGAAGAGGGTCCATCACCCCAATCCTTTGATGATCAACCCGAAGAAGATTCGGGAACTGCCATAGAAGCAGAATTGCCAGACTGGGTCAAAGATATGGCGCCTGCTGCCGCAGCAGCTGCTGCGGCTCAGCAAGATGAAGATAGCGATGATATCGAAGCGCTGTTCGATGAACCAGAGAGTCCTGAAAGCAGCGACACCCCTGACTGGTTATCCTCCATCGAGGGTGAAGATAGTCCTGAGCTACCATCAACCAGCAAAGAACAAGAGATTCCCGATTGGCTCGATAGCGGAGGGGACGATGCGTCTGATTCAGCCGAAGCGCCCGATTCAGTGGAAGAACCCAGTCATCAAAGCGAAGAAGAGCTTCCTGATTGGTTAGATTCAGCAGCCGAGGAAACTCCACCTGCTGCAGTAGAGTCGAAAGCAACCGAAGATATACCAGACTGGCTTAAGGGCGTTGACGGTCAGATTCAAGACGACAAAAGCGAAGATACCGAATCAACCGGAGTCACCGATTTCCTAATAAATCTCGGGATGGATTCAAAAGAAGAAGAACTATCTCAACCCCAAGACGAGGCGCCAGAGGAAGTTGGCGCGCCAGAGGAAGTTGGCGCGCCAGAGGAAGTTGGCGTGTCAGAAGAGGCGGGGGGGGGTGAAATTCCCGATTGGCTTAAATCTGCTGAGCCCGAAATGACTGAAGAGCCCCAACCTGAAGAAGACACTGCAGATGATTTAGATTGGCTCAAGGATGTTGTAGATGAGGACGAGGATGCGCCGGATGATGAAATCGCGGCTGAACCCGCTGATGACGCAACCCTAACTGGCGATGAGATTCCTGAGTGGTTGAAAACAGTCGAACCTGGGGATGCTGATCCAGATGCAACGATTTCAACAAAACCCGTATCAGTCGAAGATGACACACTTATTACCAGTCCTCCAGTCGAGGCTGCGGCTGAGCCCGTTGATGAAGCCGATACCACACAAGATGCTGGCGATATGCCCGATTGGCTGCAATCGCTCGATAGCGCCGAAGAAGCGCCAGATGAAATAACAGCACCAGTGGAACCAGTAGTGGCTGAGGAAAAGCCACCTGAGACCATAGAGACATCCCCAGATGCTGAACCAGGCAGAGAGGATTCTGCAGATATCCCCGATTGGCTGGATGACTTAGCCGAATCATCGCTAGCCGATGATGGCGAAGTGGAGCCACAGCTTCAGGCCGTAGATACTCCGGACTGGTTGGCAGAGATCAGCGAAGAAGAGCTCGAAACTCAAGTAAACGAAATTACAACTGAAGTTGAAGCGGTTGGCGAAGATGTTGATAAAACCACACCAGAATATATGCGAACTGCTGCAGCAGAGGCCCTCGAAAAAGAGGACCAAGAGGAGCGAACCTTACCTGGTTTTGACGATCTAGAAACTGCTGAGGAACCAGAGCAAGATTTCCCAGAATGGCTTTCGACACCTGGTGAGTCTGGCCAAGACGTAAATGTACCAATTCCAACTGATGAGCCTGCAGCAGACGATTCTGCATTCCCTGAATGGTTGGCAACCCCTACAGATGAAAAACCTGCTGCCACCGAAGGAGAACCAGCCGCGGAATTCGAAGATGCAGATTCAGCCATGGCCTGGCTAGATGATCTAGTAGAGCAGCCAGATATCCTTGACGACGAACTTCAATCGCAACCTGCAGAAACTCCAGTCGAAGACGAAACATTGGCTGCGCCTAAAGATGATGCACTCGATTGGCTGAAAGATCTTGACGCAGAAGAAGCCATTCCGGATGAACAGCCCCCCAAGGAAGAACCAGTCCAAGCTACTGCAGAAGCAACTGAAGCTGCTGAAACTCCAGATTTTGAAGATCCCGATGCTGCCATGGCGTGGTTGGAAGGCCTGGCTGCAAAGCAGGGAGTTTCTGAAGAAGAATTAATCTCTAGCCCCGGCGAACGTCCTGAAGAGCCTCCTGAATGGGCGCAGGATTCTGCGGCGCAGGACACTGAAACAGAAGAACCAGTCTCTCCCGAGTTGCCAGATGAAGGTCAACCGGAAGATACTGAACCCGAACCTGTTTCAGGAGAGGTTACGCCTGAGGATATTCCCGAATGGCTTCAGGATAGCGCTTTTGCGCCTGCAATAGAAGATCAGCAGAGTGAACCCATTGACGAAGCTGTTCCAACAGCTCAAGTCGCAGATGACCAAGCGAAACAAGATGGTGACGAACTATTGCAAGCTGATACTGTTGCTGATACTTCGCCACAAGAATCTGTAGATGAAGAAGCACCCGGCGATCCCGATGATACGCCCGATTGGCTTAAGGACGCCCTTAGCGACGCGCCTGCGGTTATCGCTGCTGAGCAAGGGAGTGAAGAAATCGCTGAAACCACATCAGAAGAACCGGCCAAAGAGGGCGAGGATCTTCCAGATTGGCTCAAAGATGTTGAGCCAAGCGCTGAACCTGTCGAAGATGCCACGTGGATACGCGAATTTGGTAAGGAAGTGCCTTCATTTGAGCAACCTGATACTCAGGCTGATACTGATGAAATCCAAGATGACGACGATGTCAAACCAGAGTTCGACAGTTTTGAAGACGCCGAGCCAACGATTGAGATCGAAAGCGATGAAGCCGTTGCAGATGAGGAGCCACTCCACGATTGGCTGCAAGAACTTGACGATGAACAATCTCAGCCAGAACCCGTTGTGGTCGACGATCAACCTGCGGAAGAGGAATATGCCTGGCGCAGGTCAGATCCTGAACAACCCGCAGAGGCAAAAACATCCCAAGTCGAGCCAGCTGAGGAAGTTTCGCAAAAGATACTCGACATCAACCAGGCTTCCCTGATCGAGTTAGAGCGATTGCCTGGCATGGGCTTCCGCAAGGCGCAAACAATATTCAGCTATCGTGAAGAGCATGGGGCATTTGATAAACTCGATGATCTGTTGTTATTAGGCATTGAAGCAGAAACCATCGCAGGGATCAAGGATCTGGTTGAAGTAAAACCGGTTCCCAAAGCTGCTGATCCAGTTGTTTCAGCCACAACTGTGGCTGAAGCCCCCACTGAACCTGAAACCGAAACCAAGCTTACGCCGGTATCGATTGTCCCCGAGGCGCCAGAAGATGCGGTGGACGAACATCATGCCACGCAAATCGGTGCCCAAGAGAGGCTTTCAAAGGGCGATATTTCAGCCGCTATGGATAAGTATGATAAATTGATCAAGAAGGGCAAGCGTATCAATGAGATCATCACCGATCTCGAAACCGCGGATCAAGCAGAGCCCAATAATCCAGAGATTTTACAAGTGCTTGGCGATGCCTACATGCGCGCGGATCGTCTGCAAGAGGCTCTGGATACATATTCCAAAGTGGAACAATTGCTGCAATAAGCACCTTGATCTGGTAAAATCCAGCGGAAATTAGATAGCAAATCCTTGTAGAGACGTAGCATGCTACGTCTCTACAATTGAATAGCACAAAACAATTGGAGAGGTTCTATGGGAATTCCCGTGAGAGACCTCACATTTGGGGGTAGGGGGTGTGCTCCGCACACCCCCTACCCCCAAATGTGGACCCTTGCCACGGCGATTACTAGAGACCCATTGGAGACGATTATGGAAAAAACCTTTGTTATGGTAAAACCCGACGGCGTGCAGCGCGGCCTGATCGGCGAAGTCATCGCCCGTCTTGAACGGCGCGGCCTGAAACTGGCCGGCGCCAAATTTATGCAGGTCAGCATGGAATTGGCCGAAACTCATTATGGCATTCACAAAGGCAAACCCTTTTATAAGCCGCTGATCAAATACATCACCTCAGCCCCCGTGATGGCCATGGTGTGGACCGGCCCCAACGCGGTTGCTGCTGTACGCCAGACCATGGGTGCCACCCGCCCCACTGAGGCTGCACCTGGCTCCGTGCGTCATGATTTTGGCCTGGAAGTTGGCCGCAACCTGACTCATGCATCAGACAGCATCGAGAACGGCGAAGCCGAAATCGCCCTGTGGTTTGAGGATAGCGAGCTGGTCGAATGGGGTCGCGCCATCGACGAATGGGTGTTTGAGTAAGATTTCCTACATATCTAGAAACCGAGTTTCTTGGAGAAACTCGGTTTCTCTTTTTCATTAGCACGTTGGGGCGTTGCACATCAACGTTCCAACGTGCTAACATTTAACGCAATTTAGACCATCCTTCTCCGAATAATGTTTCAAATGGTATAATCCCGGCGCTATGTTAACCTTCACAGAAATTCAGTCGCGCCTAGAGCGCGTTTTACCTACGGTACAAAAACCGGGCCGCTACACTGGCGGCGAGCTTAACCAGGTCGTCAAAGACTGGGACACCGTAAATACCAAGGTCGCTTTAGTGTTTCCCGATATCTATGACCTGGGCATGTCCAATCTGGGGCTGGCGATCCTTTACGATCAGCTCAACCAACGTGAGGAGGTGTTGGCCGAGCGCGCCTACCTGCCCTGGGCAGATATGGAAGCCGCCATGCGGGAAAACGAAATCCCTCTCTATTCGCTGGAGACGAAACATCCTTTGACAGATTTCGATATTATTGGCATTTCTCTACCTTACGAAACTCTCTACACCAGCACGCTCAATGCCCTGGATCTAGCGGGGATTCCGTTATTCAGCGCAGAACGAGGCCCCGAACATCCTCTAATTATCGCTGGCGGACACAGCACCTTCAACCCTGAGCCAATGCATGCTTTTATCGATGCCTTTGTGATTGGCGAAGGTGAGGGAGCAATCCAAGAGATCGTGGATGTAGTGCAAACCCACCAGCAGTCAGCAGACAGCGGAGAGCGGAGAGCACTGCTACACGATCTTTCAAAGATTTGGGGAGTCTATGTACCATCGTTATATGAAGCTCATTACCATGATGATGGCACATTTTCGTCCGTTGAAAAGCTAATCGAGGATGCTCCACTTCCCATCGATAAACGCATCGAGGCGACACTGCCCCCACCCACAACGCGTTTCATTGTCCCTTATGTCGATACAGTCCATAACCGAGCCCCGATTGAGATCATGCGCGGCTGCACGCGCGGCTGTCGCTTTTGCCATGCCGGGATGATCACCCGACCGGTGCGCGAGCGCACTGTCGATGAAGTCATCGAAGCTATCGAGGAGGCGATCCGTCACACGGGCTTCGAGGAAATCGGCCTGCTATCTTTGTCATCAAGTGACTATACGCATGTCGTTGAGCTGATTGAGAAGGTACATGAGCGCTTTGGCGAGGAGCATCTTTCAGTATCCCTGCCCTCGCTGCGCATCGAAAGCGTCTCGGTGGATTTGATGGATGCCCTTAAGGGTGGTCGCAAAGGTGGTTTCACCCTGGCCCCTGAAGCGGCGACAGAGAAAATGCGGGCAATCATCAATAAACCGGTCAGCACCGATCAGCTTCTTGAAACTGCCCGCGAAATATATTCTAGAGGTTGGACGACGATCAAATTATATTTCATGATCGGCCATCCTTCTGAAACATTGGAAGATGTGCAGGCCATCGCGGATTTGTGCAAAGCCGTGGTCGCCGAAGGCCGCAAGGTAATTGGTGGGCGGGCCAAAGTCAACGCTGGTGTGAGCACCTTCATGCCCAAACCGCACACCCCTTTCCAGTGGGTGCCCTGTGACTCTATCGAGCAGATCAAAGCCAAGCAAGATCTACTCAAAGAAGAACTGCGCGGGCGCGGCTTGAAACTCAATTGGAACAATCCCTATGAAACCCAGCTCGAAGCCTGGCTCTCGCGCGGTGATCGCCGTCTGGCCGAAGTGGTCTACCAGGCCTGGAAGCGCGGCGCCAAGTTCGACGCCTGGGGTGAGCATTTCAATTACGAAGCCTGGATGGATGCCTTCGAGGCTGTGGGCCTAGATCTCCAATTCTATACGCATCGCCAGCGACCGCTAGACGAAGTATTCCCATGGGAGCATCTCAGCACCACTTTGCGCAAGAAATTCCTGACCCAAGATTACATGTGGAGCCTGGAAGGTCGCATGCGCATCGACTGCCGCGAACAGTGCTTTGCCTGTGGAATCCTGCCCACTTTTTCTGGCCTGCGTCGCGAAAATCCCGGTGACGTCTGGCAGTGCCCCGAGGTCAGCCAGGGAAGGGTGAAATCGATCAAAGAACAAGACCTGTTGCCAGTCATCAGTGACCAGTAAACAGAATTCAGTTTACCGACCACTGTCCACTACCAACTGACCACTGAAACATGAGATTGAAAATCACTTTCGCCAAAACCAAAGCTATGCGCTACACTAGTCACCTCGACTTACAGCGCACCTGGGAGCGCACTTTGCGCCGGGCACGGCTGCCATTGGCCTACAGCCAGGGCTTCAACCCTCACCCCAAGATCAACCTCGGGGCTGCACTCCCCCTGGGCTTCACCAGCCAGGGCGAGATGATTGAGGTCTGGCTCGAAGAGCAGGTACCACTCAGGGAAATAGAATCAACCCTGACCCCCGTCCTGCCACCCGGCTTAAAAATTCAAGAAATTCAGGAAACTGAAACGCGGCTCCCGAAGTTACAAACCTCGATCCAATCCACAAAATATCTGGTGAACTTGTCGCAGCCGATACCAGAATTAACTAAGCGCATCGATGAGCTACTTTCACACTCCAGTATCATCCGCCAACGACGGGTGAAAAAAAAGCGCAAAGACTATGATCTGCGCCCGCTGATACTTGGATTGGTGGCTGAGGGTGACGACCGCTTGCACATGCATTTGAGCGCGCTGCCGGGAGCCACAGGGCGACCCGATGAAGTCCTAAAAGCCCTGGATATCGACCCATTAACCGCACACATCCACCGCTCAACAATAATTCAAAAGGATTCGTAAGATGGGCTTCGCTCTTTCTGTTCTCTTCGGTTTCGTACCCATGCTGATCTTCGCCTGGGTTTTGAATTGGCTTGACCGCTATGAGAAGGAGCCAAAGGTCTTATTGGGATTGGTATTCATTTGGGGGGCCGTTGTCGCGGCGGGGATGGCCTATGTGGTCAATACATTGCTGGGGATGGGGGTCTATTTTTTCACCGAATCTGACGCCATCACAGAATTTGCCACCGGATCGCTGGTGGCACCACCTGTCGAGGAAACCCTAAAGGGCTTGGCGGTATTGTTGGTCTTCCTAATTGTGCGCAGGGAGTTTGATTCTGTACTCGACGGCATTGTTTATGCCGGGGTTACTGCATTAGGGTTTGCCGCAACTGAGAACACTTATTACATTTACAACTATGGATTCTTGGAAGATGGCATGGAAGGGTTGTTTACCCTGGTGTTCGTGCGAGTGATCTTAGTCGGCTGGCAGCACCCTTTCTACACGGCATTCATAGGCACAGGATTAGCAGCCACTCGTCTGAACAAAAATATTTGGGTTAAACTACTGGCACCCATCGCAGGATGGGTTACGGCGATAATCGCCCATTCGATCCATAACACGATTGCCACAGTGTTGACTGGCTTGCCTGGCCTGGCGGTAGGAATGATCTTCGATTGGGGAGGCTGGTTCCTGATGTTCTTGCTGGTTCTATGGGCTATACGGCGAGTCCAGTTAAGGATCAAGAAATATTTGCGCGAGGAAGTTGCTGAAGGCGTAATCAGCAAAGCCCAATACAAAACAGCCAGCTCTGCCTGGACCCAGAGTTTTGTCAGGCTTTCAGCAATATTCAATGGGAAATTGCGGATTACGCGCAATTTCTATCAGCTATGCAGCGAACTGGCTCACAAGAAATATCAATTGGAATATTTTGGAGATGAAGGGGGCAACCAGAAAATTATCGACGAGACACGCCAACGGCTGACCGCTCTGGCTCCCAAAGTTTCAGCGTGGTAGAATCCACTCCGTTGCCCCCATAGCTCAGTGGATAGAGCGTTGGCCTCCGGAGCCAAAGACCTGCGTTCGAGTCGCAGTGGGGGTACC
>CAYQQX010000150.1:0-11746 GCA_964419495.1 uncultured Anaerolineales bacterium | reverse complement strand
TTCGGCGGCGTCGACCGCTTCGTCATGCGCGCCCAAATAACACGATAAGTTTCTAACACAATTAGCAAAAAAATAGGGTGGGTTGCGAATGCAACCCACCCTATTTTTTTATGTTTGCTGCGAGGGCTTCAGCCCGAGCAGCGCTAATCGTCTACAACACTTCGTTTATATCCACACCCCTGGACGCGGCGCGGTCCGCCAGCCACTCTTCTTCAGTCACGGGTATTGGCAGCACTTCCTCCTCGGGCCTGCGCACTAACACCAAAGCCTCTTCGGGGCAAACGGGAACACAAACTCCACATCCCACGCAAGAGGTAGTATTGATATTTATCAGCATGGCATCATTGTGCAGAACCAAGGCGTTAAACTGGCAATATTCAATACAATCCTCACATCCCTGGCATAGATCTTCATCCACCGTGTTGACAAACGCTGAGCGCGCCACCACGTTGGCAATCCCCATCTCAGACAGGCCGCGTAAAATTCCACATGAGCAAGTGCAGCAATTACAGATATAGTAATTGCCTTCTTTAGTATTGCTCACCGAATGAACTAAACCAGCCTGCGCGGCTTCTTGCAGCTTAGCCAGAGATTCTTCTTTCGTCATCACCGTGATATGGGGGATATTTGCGAAAGCATCCGGGCGCTTGTGGAAAACCATGCAGTTATCAATGGGATGATCACAGGCATCGTCGATCAATGCTTTCTGTATACGACAGATACAATCCTGCACGCCCCAGGCAGCAGAATTTTCGATAATTTCTGTGGCACTCTCAAAAGGGCGCACTTCCATGCCTGTTTTCACGGTCTCATTGACTGGGATGACACGGTGAACGGAGGGTTCGATGGAAAGCATATGCGTGAATGCCTGCTGATAGTAATCCTCGAACAATTGTGCCATTTCCCCATCAAAGCGCCCAATCTGAAATTCATAGATACCAACTACAAAGGGCAGCAATCCATAAGCCACACCCCCCTCGCCTCGACCCACAGTAATCAATCCATTGCGCGCCATGCCCTTTAGCTGCTTCTTCAATTCCTGAGCATCACCACCAATGCGTTCAGCAAGCTGTTCGGGGGTTTCTTTGGTCATGCGTAATTGGGCTGCCAGATCAGCCTGCTCTGGTGTGAATATTTTTTCCAGCAGGCGCAGTTCAGAGCCATCTTCCGTGGGGGGGAATCCGTTGGGCAGTGCATCAAGTCGGGTTGCTAAGCGTTGATAGGGATTGTCGCTCACAGTTCACCTCACAAGTCTAGGATAACCAGGTCCGCCAAGGCGTACCTGCTCTGGACGATCTGTCCAAATACCGGGGATTTTTGTCTTACATTTAGGGCAGTTGCCCTCAGCAGTCAAATGATAAGAAAGGATAACATAACCATAACGCTCTATAAGTAACGTTTTACACTGATGACAAAAAGTATGCTCATATTCGGAGAGTCTCCCAGCAATATTACCAGCATACACGTAGCGCAAGCCAGCTTCCTGGCCGATCTCCGCAGCGCGGCGCAAAGTTTCTACCGATGTGCGCGGCGGGTCGGTCATCTTGTAATCAGGATGGAAGGCGGACACGTGCCAGGGGATATCCTGCGATATCGATCGAATGAAGCGCGCCGTATCCATCAGTTCCTCATTACTGTCGTTAAAACCGGGCACCACCAATGTAACTACTTCCACAAATAAGCCCAGATCATGGGCGCGTTGAATGCTGTCCAAAACGTGATCTAAAACACCACCCAAGCGCCGATATTGTTTGTCCTGCATGGTCTTCAAATCGATCTTGTATCCGACTAAATAAGGGCGCAGGTAATCCAAGACTTCGGGCGTGGCATTACCGTTTGAGATGAAGACACATTTCATCCCGGTGGCCTGTGCCAGTTTGAAGATCGCCACCGCCCACTCCGAGGTGATCAAAGGTTCGTTATAGGTTGATGCCACGACTTCAGCACCCCCACGTACGCCATAATCTACCAATTCTTGCGGCGTGATACGCCGAATATGTCGGCTCGATGAATCCGATGCCGGGTCGCGCAATGTTTGTGAACTGAGCCAATTCTGGCAATACGAACAATGGAAATCGCAGCCCAACATGCCAAAACTCAAGGCATCCCCGCCAGAAAGCAGATGATAAAAAGGTTTCTTTTCAATAGGGTCAACTTGCAAGCCAGCCACATACCCCCATGGAACCATCAACTCGCCCCCCTGGTTGAAGCGCACTTTGCAGACTCCCCGCCGCCCTTCGCGGATCAGACAACGATGTCCACAGGCATAACAGCGTACAGTGTCATCATCCAGCTTCTCGTAAAGTTCACCATCCCGCGTCAGAGCGTCTAACTGCTCAGCAACCATACTCATGGTTACATTATATCAAGACCCTAAAGGTCTGGCTTCTTCGTTTCACTCGAAGTGCGGGTTTCTAGGAATCGCCGTGGTAAGAGGCCACATTTTGGGGTATGGGGTGTGCTGCGCAAGACCTTTAGGGTTTGTGCGAGTATAATCGCAATTATGTTGACTCTCGTACTCCAGGCCGGCGGCCAATCCAGCCGCATGGGTCAGGACAAAGCTCTGATGAATTTTTTGGGACGCCCGTTGATTGAGCGGGTCTTGGAAAGGGTGTCAGCCATCGCCGATGAAGTGGTGATCGTTACCAACTGTCCAGAGGGATACCGTTATTTGGACATCCCCTTGTTCCCAGACGTGATCCCGGAACGCGGTGCCCTGGGGGGGTTGTACACAGCCCTGAAAGTGGGGTCACACCCTGAAGTTGCCCTGGTTGCCTGCGACATGCCCTTTGCTTCCGCAGAAATTCTGAACGCGGCACGTGATATCTTGAATCAAGAGAATTGCGACGCCGTCATCCCCAAAACCGAACGCGGCTTAGAACCCCTACACGCCATCTATGGGCGCGAAACTTGTTTGCATGCTGTCGAAGCAGCTATTCAGGCAGACAAATGGCGTATGATATCCTGGCATGAAGATGTGGACATTCAGCATTTATCATACGAAAGGATCCACCTTCTTGATCCCAATGGTCTCGCCTTTTGGAACTTGAACACACCCGATGATGTCCGTCAAGCCGAAGAGCTTGCTGGGCAACAGGATCAATGACTGGCTCAGCGCACTAACAGCACCGGGCAGTGAGCGTGTGCCACAATTTTCTGGCTGACACTACCCAACAACAACCCGGAGAGTCTCCCTCTCCCGCGCGTCCCAACTATAATAAGATCATTTCCTCGCGTTTCAGCGACGGTTAGAATAGCTTCCGCTGGGGGACCTTCTAGCACTTCAGTTTTCACTTCTTTGGGGATCTCACCAACATGCTCCAGAGCTTCTTGCAACTCAGCTTCTGCGTGTTGCAAACGAGCCGAGACAATATGTTGAAAACCAGGCTCTCCAAGATAGGTTGGCAGCGGATCATAGGCCACGACAACTCGAAGTTCAGCATCACTGTTCCTGGCCATCTCTCCGGCCAAACGCGCAGCCTTCATAGCATGCTCAGAACCATCGAATGCAAGTAGTAAATTCTTAAACATCCTGCACCTCCTGACCAATACCAACAACTCTACTTTTAGTATATAAAAAAATCACATCTCATTCAATACCCTTTTAGCATAGAGTATCAAACAAAATGCAGGAAGCAGGGATAAAAGCATAAGTGTTGCCCCCTAAAAACAAAAATCCCCAGGATCATGGGGATCTTGCATTAAGCGACAAATGCCCAAGTGAGGGGGGCACCCGGGCATTCGTCGCTCAAATGATACTAAACTCAAGGGCATCGAAAAAAACAGTTTCGTGACAGTTTCATTATGAAACCATGACTTAAACGTTTTGAATCAAAATCCACATATTAACGGATTGCAGTTTGAACGTATGTTCAAACTATTTTAAGCAAAAATGGGATGCGGTTGCATCCCATTTTTGCGACAGTGCCCCAGGTAGGAATTGAACCCACAACCTACTCCTTAGGAGGGAGTTGCTCTATCCTATTGAGCTACTGGGGCATATGAAAAGATTATAGCATTCGGGGTTTAGTCTGGCAAACCAAGCAAAGAGTAGACATCTACCAATGAATCACGGCCATGCAAATGTTGAGGACCGAGGAAATCCACTTCAGCGTCTGGCACCAGTTTATAAGTTGCATCACTGATCAAAATTTCCCCAGCTTTGGCCGACTCTTGCAAACGGCGAGCAACGTTGACGGTATCACCAATTACCGTGTAATCCATCAAGCGCTCCGAGCCGATATTGCCAACAATGGCTTCCCCAGAATGTATACCTGCCCCTAAGCCCAGAGGAGCGAGAATTTGATCAGGTGAATCGGCTTGCAATTTCTTGAAACAACCTTGCATCAGTATCGCGGTGCGCAAAGCTCGCCGGGTATCATCCTCGCCGCCAATCGGTGCGCCATAAAAAGCCATGATGGCATCTCCCAGGAATTTATCAAATGTCCCCTGGTTCTGATACACAATCTCCACTATCTCATTGAATACCAGATTGAGAATATCAACTACTTGAGGGGCAGGATGTGAAGCGCTGAAATTGGTGAAATCGCGCAAATCAGCAAAAAGCACGCTGATATCACGCGTTTCGCCGCCCAGTTTCAAGTGTCGTTCAGGATCAGTCAGAATGACATCTGCAATTTCATGATCAACATAACGGTTGAGAACCTGGCGCAGCAGATCGTTTCGGCTCTCCAGATCATCGTGCAAACGCTTGAGCCTGAGCAAAGATCGAACGCGGGTGAGCAAGATCACGGAGTTGAATGGTTTGGTGATGAAGTCATCGGCCCCTGCCTCAATGGCATTCAATTCTTCGTCTTCTGCATCTAAGGCAGTCACAATCACAACGGGGATAAACTGGGTATCTGGGTTTTGCTTCAACATTCCACAGACAGTAAGACCATCTAACTCAGGCATGCGAATGTCAAGTAATACTAAGTCGGGGTGATCACCTTGCACAGCTTCCCAGGCTTGCGCTCCATTGACGTAAGAGCGCACGTTACAGCCGGCATCCGTCAAATAGGTTTCCAATAAATCCCTAATGAACCAATCATCATCGGCGATCAAAACTTCAGGTGGACGAGAGAATTCTTGCGTTAGATCCATAGAATACTATGCGGTCTAATCGGGCTGATATGAGTATATTTAACTCATGATACGCACACGTAGCGAGGTTTCCAGGGAGATTCTCTTTTGCTTGCGTAACATCAATATTTAAATTATACCTACAAATTTCTTCCTTAGTTTACAAAATTGATAGTTCTTTGGTCACACCAGAATGATTCAAATTAAATAAATCAAGTGCCTCAAATATGAGGCATTCAACCATAATCCAATACAACTTGGTAGTGTTAAAATTTTAGGTATGTCCAAGAGAAACAAATGATATTCAAAACAGCTTATTCTCGAAAGAGACCTTCAAATGCCAACACGGCCTAATCCAGGCGTGAAGTTGCGATAGCCTTTTTAAGATCTCCAATGGCCTGGGTGACTTGAATTTCCCTAGGACAGGCATCTGTGCAATTGAAGATCGTATGACAGCGATAGATGCCATACTGGTCGTTGAGCACCTTTAGCCGTTCAGCAGCAGCTTGGTCTCTACTATCATAGATGAAGCGGTGCGCATTGACCATCGCCGCGGGACCCACATACTCACCATTGGCCCAGAAGGAAGGGCACGAGGTTGTGCAGGCCGCGCACAAAATACACTTGGTAGTGTCATCAAAGCGTTCTCGATCTTCCGGGCTTTGCAACTGTTCCTTCTGAGGGTTTTCCTCTCCACCCACAAAATAGGGCATCACTGACTTGTATTGATCAAAGAAAGGCTCCATATCAACAATCAAGTCTTTCTCAATTGGCAATCCTAAGATCGGTTGTACAGTGACCTTGGTACCCACATCTTTGACCAGCACTTTACACGCCAGACGGTTGACACCATTGATACGCATAGCATCCGACCCACAGACGCCATGGGCGCATGAGCGTCGATATGATAATGTGCCATCCTGATAATCTTTGATCCACTCCAACAGATCCAGGATGCGGTCAGTGGGTTCAGCCTCCACAACAAACTTATCGTAGTGAGGTTTCTTGTCATTTTCGGGGTCATAGCGAAAGATTTTTAGTTTGACTTTCATAACTCACGCTCCTAGTACACCCGCTTCATCGGTTTGTAATCAGTAATTGTGACAGGCTTATATTTCAACTCAACATCATTCTCGTGCAACCAGGCCATGGTGTGCTTCATCCATTTCTTATCATCACGCTCTTGATAATCATCACGCGCATGAGCGCCGCGACTCTCTTTGCGAGCTAGCGCAGAAGCCGCCGTTACCTCCGCGAGATCAAGCAGGTTACTTAATTCCCAGATGTTTAGCAGGTCTGTATTGTAAACATCGCCTTGGTCTCCCACACGGACTTCTTTGTAACGTTCTTTCAACTCACGCACTTTATCCAACGCCATAGACATACCTTCCTCGACGCGGAAGACGCCCACATGGTCATTCATCACCTCTTTCATTTCTTTGGCGATGTCAGCAGCCTTTTCATTTCCGCTGCCGTTTCGCAAACTATCGAATTGCGCACGGGCAAAATCAGCAGCATCCTTAGGCAAGGGTTGGAAGGAGGCTCCACGGGAGAACTCTGCTGCCCGTAGACCGGCTTCCTTTCCAAAGACAACGATATCTAATAAGGAATTGGTTCCTAAACGGTTGGCGCCGTGCACAGAAACGCAGGCCACCTCGCCAGCGGCGTACAACCCTGGGATGATGGTGTCTTTTTCATTAATGAAGACTTCCGTGCGGGCATTTGTAGGAATACCACCCATGGCATAGTGAGCCGTAGGCTGTACCGGCATGGGCTGTGTAACTGGATCAACACCAAGATAGGTGTGACAGAAATCGATGATATCGGGCAGCTTGGCAAGGATCTCTTCAGCAGTCACTCGGAAAGCTGAGCCATCTGGCCGAGTACGTCCATCTGAGGCCGCGTATTTGTTTACCGTTTCTGTTGTTACATCCAAGTAGAGATAACGTTTACCGTTGATCCCCAATCCATCTTGCATTTCCAGGTACATGGCTCGGCTGACCACATCGCGTGAGGCCAGGTCTTTAACGGACGGAGCGTAGCGGTCCATGAAACGTTCGCCCTTGTCATTTAGCAGCACGCCTCCTTCGCCACGCACACCCTCAGTGATCAAGATACCCATGCGATAGATGCCTGTAGGATGGAATTGGAAAAATTCCATATCCTCGGCTGGGATACCTTTCCGCAAAGTGATGGCCACACCATCACCAGTGTAGGCATAAGCATTGGAAGTAACTTCCCATACACGCCCGTGTCCCCCGGTGGCGAAGATCACCGATTTGCCATGGAAAATGTGCAACTCACCTGTCGCCAACTCAAGGGCAATCACACCTGCTGCGGAACCATTGGCTGTGATCAAATCGACCACATGGTATTCATCGAAAAAGGTAACCTTGTTCTTGATGCACTGCTGGTAAAGCGTTTGCAGGATCATGTGACCAGTGCGGTCAGCAGCATAACAGGCACGGGTGACCGGTTTTCCAGTTTCGTTATTGGTGTGACCACCAAAAGGGCGTTGAGCAATGGTGCCATCCGGGTTGCGCGAAAAAGGCAATCCCATATGTTCTAGCTCATAAACAACTTCTGGAGCCACATCGCACATAAATTTGATGGCGTCTTGATCGCCCAAGTAATCGCTGCCTTTGACAGTATCAAAGGTGTGCCATTCTGGGCGGTCTTCTTCTGAATTACCCAATGCAGCCCCCACTCCACCTTGAGCCGCGCCAGTATGGGAGCGTGTGGGATAAAGTTTGCTGAGCACAGCCGTACTGGCGCCCTTAGATGCATATAGCGCCGCCATGAGACCAGCACCACCGCCCCCAACGATCAGAACTTCATATTGATGCGTTTTCATAATGTCAATTCTCCTCTGGGCCTCAAGAAGCCAAGACCACGAAAACGGCTACCAGGATCAAAAACACCCAGAGCACGAATATCAACAAGCGGATAACGATCTGCCAAAAGGAACTCTTGATGTAATCTTCTAGGACAACGCGCAAACCATTTATGCCATGTGTCCCCCCGAAGAAGATCGCCAGGAACTGCATAATCTGCCAAAATCCATTGGCCCACCCAAAGGTAACATCGGGGATATTGCTATCAAGCACGTGATTGGGATTTGGAAAGAAGGTCCAACGCATTAAGGTGCCCAAATCCATCTGATAGCGTGCCCCCATAATCAGGGCAGCTGTCATCCCAATAACCGCCAAAAGGAAAAATGCCAACCCCGAAAGACGGGTGAATAAGAACATGAGATACTCAAGGTTCCAGCCAGGGTGAGGAACTTTTCTCGTTTGCATTTGATTTCTCCTCATTCCTCTCATTCACCAGTGATCAAGCGCTGGATCATGATAAAAATTGTCAGGCCGTAAATAGGAATAAACACCAGCCATTGCAGCCAGGTCATTTCTTTTTGGTATCGCAACATGCGCGGCCACAGGTCAAGAATAATAATTCTCATACCATTGATACCATGATATAACACCGAAAAAACGATGAACAATTGGAAGATAACCGACTCATAAACAATATTGATGGAGATCGCCCAATCACTGCCCATTTCTTGGGTGAAGAATGAAGCGAAAACATGTAAGCTGATGAAGATGATCATACCCAGGCCCGAAATCCGGTGAAGTATCCAGGCTAACATTGGACCTCCACCCTTGTAACTCAAGCCTTCAAAAAAGCCAACTTTCCTGTCAAGCGCCATATAAGGCCTCCTCTCGCAGTGAGTTGAAGTATTAGTTGGAATAAAACCCCAATATTATAACCGCTCCATTTAAAGCATTTACGCAATGATTATTATCGCATTTATCACTGTCCCGATTAAGTGACATAGTTCATGGTTTGTTGGTTCCAGGTATCCTCAACATTCTATTTCATCTGATTTATAATATAAATCTAAATTTTGTACTTTTCTGTAATGGCTAGAATGATGTCGAACACTTTACCTTGTCATTCTGAAGAGCAAAGGAAGCGAAGCGGCTGAAGCAGACGAAGAATACCTGAAAGGCCGAGTCACTTTGTACTTGCAAAGGCTCAATCAAATTGACCATATAAGGGATTCTTCGCTTCGCTCAGAATGACACAAGTGTTCAGCGTTTTATTACCCATTACATAATTTTGTACTTTTCGATACTTTATTCAAATGCCAGGAGGCACGAATGGCCAAGAAGACCTCTTCCCCCAACTTAAGTCGGCGCGATTTCTCAAAAATCGTGATGACTTTCTTGGGATCAATCATGGGAGCTTTCGTGGGAATACCCATCATCGGATACATCATTTCACCAGCTCTCAAAACACAGACAATTGATGAGTGGGTTTCGTTGGGAGCATTGGATGGCTATCCAATTGGCTCGCCAAAACTTTTCAGCTTTACCCGCACCAAAGTCAATGGTTGGGAACGCACTACCAAAAGCTTTGGGGTATTCGTTCTTAGAAAATCGGGAAGCGAATTGAAGGTGTTTTCGAATGTGTGTACTCACCTGAGCTGCCGTGTCAAATGGAGCGATGAAGATTCTGCGTATGTCTGCCCTTGCCACAACGCCCAGTTTGCAATCAACGGCGAGGTAATCTATGGACCACCTCCTCACCCCATGTACGAATACGAGTTCAAGGTTGAGGAAGGCAATATCCTCATTCACCTGACGGAAGGGTAATCATGTCTGGAAATACGGCTGAAAAAATCTTTGCTTGGTTAGAAGAGCGCCTCGGCCTCGAGGCAATATATGCGACGGTTTTGGATCGCAAAGTCCCCAAGGTAAATTGGTGGTTTACGTTGGGCAGTGCTAGTTTATTCTTAGCCGTAATGCAAGGTCTCACAGGGGTTTTTCTGACCATGTATTATGTCCCCTCACCCGACAAGGCCTATGACAGCATTCAATATATTATGAATGGTGTCGCTTTTGGTTGGCTGATTCGGGGCATACACCATTGGGGGGCCAGCCTGATGGTTTTGATCGTCTTTATCCACATGCTGCGCACCTTCTTCTACGGAGCCTATAAATACCCGCGTGAAATCACCTGGCTGACCGGTGTATTTTTGCTTCTCTTTACATTAGGAATGGGCTTCACTGGATATCTTCTCCCTTGGAACCAACGGGCATTTTGGGCAACCACTGTAGGAACCGAGATCGTAGGCACAGTTCCGTTTGTGGGGGATTTCTTGTTGAAAGCATTAAGAGGAGGCACAGACATTAGCGCTGTGACGTTGGCACGCTTTTTCTCCGCCCACATCTGGATTTTGCCAGCTGGTGTGGTGCTGATGATCAGCATCCATATGTATCTCGTCATCCGACTGGGTATCTCCAATATCCCCAGCGAGGAAGAATAGGGAAGGAGATAAAACATGAACGAAGAATTCAAGAAAAAATATCACGAGAAATACTTAGCCGCCAAACAGAAAGGCGTCAAGTTTTGGCCGGATATTATCTATAAGGATTTGATTATCTCCTTTGGGCTCTTCTTGCTATTAATTGGCTTGGCAGCCTTTTTTGGAGTGGCTCAAGAACCCAAAGCGGATCCCAATGATGCCAACTATATTCCGCGCCCAGAGTGGTACTTCCTCTTCCTGTTCGAATTTCTGAAATTTATCCCCGGATCCATCGAATGGGTCGGCACTGCAGTAATCCCTGGCATTGGCGTTTTGATTTTATTCCTGCTTCCTTTTATCGACAAGAATCCTTATCGCACTTGGAAGAAACGCAAAGTTGGAGTCACGGTAATGAGTTTGATCGTCATTGGTATTGTTGGCCTGACGGTTCGCGCTGTGATCACCACCCCAGAGCATGAAGAAGTTGCACTAGCCGGGTCCATTGCTGAGCAAGTTATCCAGGGGCAAGATTTGTATTCCATTTGGTGCGCCGAATGCCACCAACCTGAAGGGGATGGTGGTGAGATCATCGGTGTTGAGGGTATCGAAGATGGCACATTTGTCAAATCCATCAGCAGCATTGACGAGATGTGGACCCGCACCGATGAAACGCTCTTTAACATCATCGATTTCGGTCAGCAAGATCTGGGCATGCCGCCCTACGGTCTGGGTTACGGCGGCGAACTTCAGCGCAGCGAGATCGAAGCGATTGTGACCTTCATGCGCTACACCTGGGATGAGCGCGCTGAGATTCCCGAGGAGGCCATCATCGGCATTCCATCTCTTGCAGAGGGGGAAGTACCCTCCTATGAAGTGCATATTTCGGTTGTGACAAAGCGCTACTGCGTCTCCTGTCATCGCCCCGGCAAAGAGAACAACGAATACCTGATGCAGACTTACGAAGAGATCCTCACCACCGGCGACAACGCTGATAAGAACGTCATTGCTGGTGACCTGGAAAGCTATGTCATCGTCACGCTACATCGCGAATCGATCTTTGATGCCAGCGGTGAAGAAATCATCGGTCCGATGCCGCCCAGTAAAGACCTCAAAGCTGAATATATAGATATGTTCGAGCGTTGGGTTTTGGCCGGAATGCCAGAGACTGCCGACGAGGCAGCTGCACTTTCCGAACCTGCCGTGGAAGAGGCTGGCGAGGCAGCGCCTGAAGCTGCTCCTGATGCTGCAGATCCTGCAGCAGAGGCTACCGCAGAACCATAAATCAGATCATAAAAATTGGGAGTGGTGATTTTCGTGGTGTTCATTATTCAGAAGGCACAAACTTTTCTATTG
>CAYQQX010000149.1:0-11802 GCA_964419495.1 uncultured Anaerolineales bacterium | reverse complement strand
GCAAGCTCGGGCTGGGCTTCATCCTGACGAGCCTGATTATATTCTTGAGCACAACGATCATAACCTCGCTGAACCAGGGCTTTGTAATCATAATTCGGATCGTCGGCCGGTTTCATCGGGGCACCTTTCGCGAGGGGCAAGCTCCCCATATCTCTTGTGGGAAGACAATGCTGCCAGTTCCGGGTAAGTTAGGCACGCCCTCACCTGTATTTAAATTGATCCCATGCCGTATATAGGCCATATAAGCCAACTGGCTGCAATAAAATGCTGTTTCGGTGTTTGAATCCAAGAAGTTGATGTTGTAAGGTCTTTCAGCTTCAACTTGTGCCAGACAATATTCGGCCACGCTCTCGCGGATACTTATTTCTTCTTCTTTTGATAAACCGCGTCCTTCAAGGGGATAAGCCACCCCATAAAGTTGATCCAGAAATGGCCCGCGGTGCTTGGTCATCTTTTTGGGGATCCAGGAATCTCCCCGAAGGTCAAAGGTAACCACACCCTTGCCACCCGATTCCACGCAGCGACCGCCAGGACCAACATAAATCGCAACATGATCAACATCTCCAGGCATGAGTCTCCCTAACAATCGCCAAAACTCCCCGGCTTCGATCTCCAGTTCGATATCTGTCGTACAAATGATATCTCCAGTTTGAAGTGGTAACCCTTCGAGGTTGTAGGTGTAGATCATGTCAATCTCCTGCACATCATAACTCCAGGTGCGGCGCACTTTAGAAGTGCAATGCACCTGGAATAATTCTAGATTCTGACTTCAGGGAACCCTCGCGTGAGCAGCTTCTTGAATTGAAGAGGGTGTTTCATCAGGTAATTAGTGATAGGTGGCGACTCAGGTGGACCTGAGGCAACATCAGCCAAATGCTCCGGCCATTCAAATGGTAAATGTCTGAGTTCCCCAGGAGTCTCCATCTCGACCAGGGCTTTCAAGGTTGCCTGCAACACGGCCAACTGTGTTTCGCGATCACCTGGGTAACCCATGGTCAGGCTAAAAGGGTGCTCAATTGCAGCAATACGCGGTGCACTCACCGAGGCCGTTAAATCGGCAATAATCGACAAGCAGATGGTAGTAAATCCAGCAGCTTCAATCTCACGTTGTAGCAGTCCCACGGACCAGCAGCAGATCGGTCAGGCAGGCACCAAGACAACCACATCGACAAACTCATCTCGTAGGTTGCGGATGATTGCGGGTGCGCTTTCCTCTAATAACTGTTCAGGCTGCGTGGTATAGCCCATATACGAATAATGTGATGGCGCAACACTGCCAATCTCGCTGCTCTCTTCAAGCTCAGCTAACCGATCTAGAGGCAGCAAACAATTTAGATCTCGCTCAGCGAATTCAGGGTTGATATGCAGATGGTAAACCTTGATATCTTCGGCCTTTGTCCTTTTTGGGATCACGCGATATGTAGGATCACCCCACCAGGGGTACTGCCGTTCGCCATCCTGATCGAAGGGCTGATCTGACTTCAGCGCCATCGCCCCGGTGCTGATCATCGCCACCCGGCATTCTGACAACGGCTTCGAAAGAGGGGTCCAGGGAATTTCTTTTGGTTCTGCACTATCTATCCAGGTTTTGGCAACCCGGCGCGTGCCCTTACTCACAAAGCGAAATGAATCTACCTGTTTGGTCATTCAAAGAGCTCCTTACGCAATGAAATCTTGATTGAGCTCATTATAGATTAGGGAGTGGGGTAAAACAAGAATTAGTATTCGGAATCAGAATGCAAATAATCACAAATCAGCTGCTTCAATGGGTGTTGATTGATCTGCAATCAATTTCCATCCCCCTGAAGTCCGCACATAGATAGACATAAAGCGCGCCGTGTAATCAAATCTTTCCCCCGAATTTTCGCCACGTCCAATCCACCGCCCGATTAAGAGGGCAATATCTCCAAATATCTGTACATCATACTGATCACTTTGGGCAACTTCCCAATGTCTCTTCCCCGAGGCATAAGAAGCGACAGTTTCTATCTTCCTAGCTAATGATCCATCGGATTTTAGTTGCGTGTAATTTTCATGCAGGATCTCCTTGATCACATCAATATCAAGATCACGGTGCGCCTGCACCCAACGACGTTCCGTTTCAATCACTTCCTGATTAGTTTTACTTTCATCCATTCTTCACCATTGCGCTCAACTCTTGGCGACAGGCGCGTACATCGGTGAACACAATGCCATTTATCCCTACTGACCGAGCTACTTCGATGTTTTTTGGGGAGTCATCAATAAAGACACAATTCGAAGGTTCCAATTGATATTCTTGCAGCAAATACTGGTAAATCTCAGGTTCAGGTTTGACTAACTTTACCCGACCAGAGATGACGATCCCTGCGAACTTATCCCAAAAATCGTATTTGCTTTTCAAGTAATCATAATGTTCAACCGGCATATTGGATAAACAATAAAGTGGGTATCCCTTTGCGCGCAGATCATCCATCAAAGGCAAAGTATCAGGCATTAACAATAAAGATTCCCTCACATCCACCATAAGATCAATGATTTGGTCCTCGCTAAGCCCAGTTCGTCGAGCAAATCGTCGAGTCAACTCTGCTTCCGAATATGTTCCGCGATCTTTGGCAGCCCAATCTGGGTGATCGAATATTGACACCATCAAGGTTTTGCCTAACTCTGGATCATCTGTAAAACCAGCGATAATCCTTTCGGGATTCCACTCGATGAGTACCCCACCTAGATCAAAAACAATATTTTCGATGCTCATAAACAAATTATTGGATTAGATTATAAAAGTTCCGCGATGCACTCAATCTCTACCAAAGCATCAAGCGGATTCTGCCTTACAGAAACTGTCGTTCGTGCTGGTCTGTGATCTCCAAACATATTCTTGTACACATTGTTCATTCCCTGAAAATCCGCCATATCCTTCAAGAAAACCGTCGTCTTGACCACATTTTGCAAAGTCAATCCTAATCCACCCAAAACGATTTCCAAATTCTGTAATACGCGTTCGGTTTGACCGCCGATTTCTGTTCCAACCAACTGCATCGTTTCCGGGTCGAGGGGAGTCTGCCCCGAACAAAATACAAAATTCCCTGACTGTATGGCATGGCAGTAGGGACCAATGGCCTCAGGCGCACCTTCAACATTATGAATTTGCATATTTTCTCTCCTTGTTCAAATAATCAACACAGCGACAGATTATACCGCTGATACTTTTTCTCTCCCCAAAAACAATTTGAAGAATATTCCCCTACTAGGTTCAATCGAAGAAATAGATCAGACCAGATCGCAATGGATCAAATATTTCTATATCTCTAACCATTCGAGGATCTAAAGATCGATCCTCGTAAGCGATACTCACCAATTCATTGAGCGATTTCGCTCTACGCACAGGGGGCACCCTATCATGCAGATTGTAAGGATAGCTATAGCTGGGAGGTAATACCCTGATCCGTTCCTGATTTGGGTAATTTGCTATGAGAGCGCTCAAAACCGCCTGGTGCAAGAATACTTTTTGGTCATGAGTGATCATTTCCTTAAATTCTTCATCGCTGGCAAGTTTCTCAAAACAATCGTACCAACGTCGAAGTAATCCTTTGGCAGGATTCACAGCGAAAGCATGCGAGTTGTAATAGGTCCAAATACTTTCATCGCCGATGAAGGTTTTCACCGTGGATTTCAAATCACCCACCTCAACCACATCATAGATCTTACGCCAATAATCATCCAAATCAGCATCTGCTTTAAGGCCAACATTCATGACGTGTGCTGGCCTCACCGCAATATCGAAATTCTTGCCCAAATCGAATAATTTCGGGGGATTGATAACCAGGTAATCAGGGCTGACCCACACCAACGATCGGAATTTTTCAGCTGCCCACACTTCAGCATGCAAACAAGCATAGACCTTTTCTGCAAAGTACTTTTCTTGCACTGAAGTTGGAATTACTAGCTGGTGTACCTCAAGAATTTCACTTTCGCGAAAATACTTGCTGTAACCCACCTGTGGATTGGTTTCATACACACGAATCCGGCTATTTTGAAGAGGGCCACCAAATTCCCGTAAGCTTTCTATTAGCAGTTTCGCTTTTTGATAATCACGCTCGGAGTTAACCGCGGTGATAAATAACACTTCTTCGGGTTTATCAAGATGCGGAAATACCCTTCTAGGGTATTCCTCCATGTGACTACTACGTTCTTGCATTTTTCCATAATAATAAGCGAGAGCCAGTAGAAGCGGTCGAAGCACAATAAACAACATGAAGAGATACATTTGATCAGGGTTAAATGAATCCATCTGCTGGATGAAGAAATACCCTACTAATCCAACCAACCGGACTAAAACAGTCGTTAGATACAATAGTAAAACACCGAAAATAACTAAAGTATTAGCTTCATACCCAACTGCAGCTGACTCCCGTTTCCCCCATTTTTCCTGATCCAATATTGCCAAGGCTACATCAGGATCATCGTCTTTTTCTATGCCATAGGAAGGGTGCGTTATGATGTTATCCGCCGATTCAACATCGATACTAAGTTTGCCAATTTCCTTGTCAAGTTTTCGCTTTGTTTTCAGCTGCCAGCGCAATTCATCACGAGATCGTAATATGTTTTGGTACATGATCAGAGATACAAATACCAATAGCAAAAATGTCCCTGCACCGCATTTCAGTACATCTTTAAAATCTACATATCTTAGAAGTAAATCAACCCACCACATCTTGGTTACCTCATTGGGCAGAATTTAATACGAACCCACACATGCCGAACCAAATAGAAATGAAATCAGTAGAACAAGTATAAATAAAATCTACCCTAATCACAACTATGAAAATGCAGCAAAGTACCCAAAGAAGAAGCATTCAATTATTCACCATCGCCCTATTGGCTATAACGCTATCGGCCACCGTGTGTTCGTCTCCGTCTAGTACCTCAGTCGTACAAAGAGATCCCCCAACACAAACTGTTCCGTCGCCTGCCATACCGACCCCATCTCCAATTTTCCCTGAACCGGGAGAATACCCCAATTCTATCATTTCCAGTGAATTGGAACGACGGATCTCTAGGAATCGCCGTGGAAAGGGTCCACATTTGGGGGTAGGGGGCGTGCGGAGCATGCCCCCTACCCCCAAATGTGAGGTCTCTCACGGGAATTCCCATAGAACCGGAACGACGCTTTCTGGTTCACATTCCTGAAGGGTATGATGGCGGAATTCCCAGCGCATTAGTTTTCAACTTTCACGGCGCTGGTGCAAGCGTTGAGCAGCAAAAATTACTCACCGCCATGACAGTTCACGCCGATCAGGTTGGCTATATCGTCGTTTTTCCCCAAGCATTAGGCTACCCCACCTATTGGGATACCAGCAAACCGAATTCCAACGATGTGCTTTTCATTACAGATTTGCTAGATCATCTTAATAGCCATTTAAATATTGATCCAAAACGCGTGTATGCTACAGGATTCTCCAACGGGGGCAGCATGGCCGAGTGGCTGGCCTGTACACGATCTGAACAATTTGCCTCTGTTGCTCCAGTGGCTGGTGCATTCACCTACGAGAGCCCCTGCAATCCCAAACGGCCGGTGCCAATAATTGCTATTCACGGAACCCTCGATTACACCGTACCTTATTGGGGTGGCAATGACCTCTTCGCTGCTATCCCCATTTGGGCCGAATACTGGGCTAAACGCAATAATTGCACCCTAGAACCCATCATCGGTTATGAACGCGAGGGAGTTAGTGCGCAATTCTGGGGAAAATGCGCCCAGGGAGCTGATGTAGCTCTCTACACATCCGAACGTTTAGGCCACACCTGGCCTGGGTCCATGTATGGATCTGCCCCTCAATATCTTGATGCAACCCATGTCATTTGGGGCTTTTTCGACTCCCACCCTATGCCATAACAGTAATCAGTTACCAGAAAACAGAATTTCTGTAACTGCTCACCGATGACTGATTACTGTAAACTGGTATTTGACTATTCGTATCTTAGCGCTTCTACCGGCTCTAAGCTGGCGGCGCGGTTGGCAGGATACAAACCAAAGAAAACACCCACTGCCGCAGAAAAGAGCGTCGCCAGGAGCACCGCGTCCATACCAATCACCGGGACGATGTCAGCATCGTTGGCTGCAGCGATCTGCCCTACCACTGCAGAGATTAGCCAACCCAGCCCAATCCCCACAATTCCACCGAACACGCTCAGGAGCACGGACTCGGTCAGGAACTGAGTCAGGATATCGATCTTTCGAGCGCCCATTGCCTTGCGCAGGCCAATTTCGCGCGTGCGTTCCACCACAGAGACCAGCATGATATTCATGATGCCGATCCCTCCGACCAGCAGAGAAATGCCGGCGATACCACCTAAGAAAATTGTCAAAATACCTGTGATCGACGAAGCCACATCCAAGAAATCTTGCTGGCTGAAGATGGTGAAATCATCCTGTCCGATCTCCGTGCGATGGCGTTGGCGCAGGATCTGTGCGACTTCATCACTAGCCTGAGGCACCAGGTCGGCGCTGACCGCACCCACGAAGATCACATCAACACGATCGCGCGTCGTGCGACGAATCAAGCGGGTTTGGGCCGTAGTCAACGGCACAATGACCTGGTCATCCTCACTACCAAAGGAGCCACCACCCTTCTCTTCCAGCACACCAATCACTCGGAAAGGTTGCCCCTCAATACGCACAGTCTCACCCACAAGTCCAGATTTGCGACCGAAGAGTTCCTCAGCCACATCCACACCAAGGATGACCACCGCCGAGCGCCCCAACATGTGGGCCTCGGTGATGAATTCACCCTCTGTAACATGATAATTGCGCACAGGCTCGTAATCGGGCGTGACTCCATTGATGGTGGTCACTTCACTCTCGCCCGAATAACTCACTTCTGCATCTCCTTGCAAAATCGGCGCCACGCCAATTACTGAAGGTGCTGCAAAAGGATCGGCTATTGCTTCAGCATCACCCAGGGTCAGCGGTTCGGGGTTGCGCACATCTTCTCCACCACCGCGAAACACAAAGATCAAATTTGTGCCAATTCCCTGGATCTCACCAGTAATGGAGTTCTCAGCACCGGTTCCAATGGCCAGCATAGCGATCACCGCGCCGACACCGATGACAATCCCCAAGATGGTCAGACCGGAGCGCAGCTTGTTGGATGTGAGGCTCTCTAATGCTTCAATGAACGACTGCCAAAAATTCATCGCTTAGTCCTCCACCACTCTTCCATCCAGGATGCGCACAATTCGTTGGGTCTGCTCTGCAATCTCTGGGTCATGAGTCACAATGATTAACGTTGTGCCGCTCTCTTTGTTTAGGTTGAGCAGCAATTCCATAATAGCATCACCGGAAGCCGTATCGAGATTACCTGTAGGCTCGTCGGCCATCACAATGGAAGGTTCATTGACAATCGCCCTGGCGATCGCCACACGCTGCTGCTGGCCGCCGGATAGCTCATTCGGGCGATGGGTCATGCGATCTCCAAGATCTACGGCTTCCAGAGCCGCCCTGGCACGCTGACGACGGTTCTTACCGTTGTGGGCATAGCGAAGCGGTAATTCTACATTTGCCAGAGCAGTAGCTCGCGGCAGTAAATTGAAACTTTGGAAGATAAAACCTACTTTTCGATTGCGAATATCAGCCAGCTGATCATCATTCATGTCAGCTACACTTTCACCATCCAAAATATAGTCACCCATGGTTGGGCGGTCCAGGCAGCCCATGATATTCATCAATGTGGATTTGCCCGAACCCGAAGGACCCATAATCGCAATCACTTCTCCCTGTTCGATGGTCAAGGTTAGACCTCGCAAGGCATGAACTTCCACCTCGCCCATGGTGTAAACCTTGGTTACATCACGTGCATCAACAACTAAATCCGTCATACTTGCTCCTAATGTGGTCCACCGCCTGGTGGGCCAAAGCCGTTGCCGTCCTCAGTCAATTCACGCGGTGGATTGAGAATCACTTCATCACCAATTTTCAATTCACCACCAGCGACCTCGCTGTAAGTGTCAGATGAAGCCCCCAATGTGACGGCAATTTTCTCGATATTGCCATCTGCTTCTAAAACATAAACCACGCGTTCATCATCAACAACACGTACTGCTCGGTTAGGAATTAACAAGGCTTGTTCAAGTTGTCGAATGACAATACTCACCGCAGAGGTCATTCCCGGGCGAATATCATCATCAGCATCTAACAATTCGACTGTAACGGTGAAGTTAACCACGCCGCCTACTTCAGTTCCAACTAAAGCAACTTCGACTACCTCGCCATGATATTCTTTAGACAAGACGGCATCAAAACTCATCACCACTTCCTGGCCTTCCGCAATCTTATTAATGTCTACTTCCGAAACTTCGAGATCAACTAAGAGACGTGAAAAATCGTCTACGCGGAACGCGAGTGCGCCTGGGTCAACTTGATCACCGGGTTTGCTCTCAACAACGGTGACCACACCCGCGAACGGTGCTGTGATATGCGCCTGATCTAACGTCGCCTGAGCAGCTGCCACGCGCGCTTCCGCGGCAGCGATATCATCTGCTGGTGGGCCATCTTGCAAACGCTCCCAATCTCGTTGAGCATCAGCTAACTGCGCCTCGAGTAAAGCCACATCGGCAGCAGAAGGGCCATCCTTAATACGCTCGTATTCTAAATTGGCTTCCTCAAGCTGCGCCTGGGCAACAGCAAAATCAGCTTGGGCTTCGGCGATGTCAATTTCTGACCCTGTACTTGAGAGGGCGTTCAGCGTTCGCACCGCAGCATCATAGTTTTGCTGAGCCTCGGCGAGAGCGCTTTGAAAATTCGCTCGCTCAAGATCATCCTCAGGACGGCTTTCATAGGGATCAAAGTCTGATTGCGCTTTATCAAGCTTGTCCTTCAACAGCACAACCTCTGCCTCGGCGCCATCAATATCCGGTTGACTGGCTGTCAACTGCACACTGCGCAAACGACGTTCGGCATCTTCAACGGCCTGATCAGCGTCTGCAATGGCCTGTAAGGCCTGAGCCTGTTGAAGTTCAGGATTCAACATATCTTCCAGTGCTTGCTCAGCATCCTCAACCGCTTGCAAAGCCTGGGCACGCTGCGAATCGGAGTTGAGCAAATCATCTAACGCTTTCTGCGCGCTGACCAGGTCTGCCTCAGCCAAAATCACACTTTGCGACAGCGAGGTCTGTTCCAGTATAGCCAGCTCTGTATCTAAAACGACTGCATCGCCAACTTTAACATTCACCTGATCGACTGTGCCCGAAGTTTTCCAAGCTAATTCAGCGCTCTGGTTAGAGCGTACGCGGCCTGTGGCACCGATAGTGGCTACCAAAGTGCCCTCTTCTACCATCAAAGTTTGCAAACTGGCCATCAGTTCCTGATGCGCTTTATTCTGGCTATAAGCACGCCATCCGAAAATGCCGCCAATCACAACTGCCACAACAATGATAATAATGATCCATCTCTTCATAAATCTACTTACTCCTTCTACCGATTTCTCTCGGAAACAGGTTGTCCCAGAGGGGAATTCAATAACTCTGCGATCGGGTTGAGCAATATCTCATCTCCCTCAACCAAATCACCTGCTAAAACTTCACTGTAATCATCCGAAGTAACACCGACTGTAATTTGGATAGGCAAGATCATGCCTGGGGATGCATCTGCCCCCAAGGGCCCATTTGGGCGTTCTTCTGTGAGGATTGCCGGACTCCCTGTGAGTATCCCCTCTCCAATGGCATATACCACCCGCTGACCTTCCAACGCCCTAATGGCCTGATTAGGCACTAATAGGGCATTTTCAATACGACTAGTTTCAATATCCACCGTGGTCGTCATCCCTGGACGAATGGCCTCATCAGCATCTAACAATTCAATTGTCACATCGAAGCTAACCACCCCACCAGTTTCAGTTCCAACTGGAGATATGGCGACAACCTTGCCGTGATACACCTTGGCCAAAACTGCATCATAAGTCAAGACGACATCCTGACCAACTTCAACACTATTGATATCAATCTCCGAAACCTGCAAATCAACGAATAAATGGGTGAGGTCATCGAGACGGAAAGCAATATCCCCGATATTCGTTTGATCTCCAGGGTTGATATTCACCTCAGTGATCATGCCAGCAAAGGGCGCGGCAATTTCTGCTGAGGCCAGCAGTGCTTGGGACGCCGTGATTCGCGCTTCAACGGCAGCGATATCATCGGCTGTTGGACCATCTTCTAGGCGTTGCCATTCTCGCAGTGCGTCATTAAGATTTGCCTCCAAAACAGCAATCTCAGCTTGTGTGGGTCCATCTTTGACTCGCTGCCACTGACGCTGTGCATCAGCAAGCTGGGCACGCGCCGCAAACAGCGCAGCCTCGGCTACGGCAACATCAGTAGGATCTGGTGGGGCTTGTAGTTCATTGTAGCGATCAACTAATTGATTGTAACGACCTTGCGTGTTGGCGAGCTTTATTTTGACGTTATTGTATTGGGTTTGATATAAACTCTGGTTTTCGAATGGATGATAGATCGTACGCCGAAGTTGTTTCTCTAAATCTGCAAGATTGTCCTCTAACTCTCCAATTGCCTCTTCGGTCAGTAAGATATTGGAATAAACTTGCTGCAAACTCCAGGCAGATACTGGCGTCATCAAAATGTCGTAGTGGCGCTGTGCGCGTTCCAAATCGCGTTCAGCATTAGCGATTGCTACCTGAGCCTGAGCTTGCGTCATGGCAGGGTTATAGGCGTCTTCCAAAGCTTGTTGAGCATCTTCAACTGATTTCTGAGCCTCGGCTTGCTGCAAACGGGAATTGTGTAAGCTATCCAGTTCCTGCTGCGCTTCAATAAGGTCCACCTGAGCCAGGATCACTGAAGAAGGCAATGTACTTTGACCAAGAGACGCCAATATTTGGCCTTTTTCTACATAATCACCGACCACAACAACGACTTCACTCACCTCGGCAGATACATCCCAGCGCAACACTGCGCTTTGCGCTGATCGCACTACGCCATCTGCCTTGATATAAGAAATCAACGGCCCGCGTTGAATTGTGACTGTTTCCAATTCCTCGATGAAAGTAGTCATCTGACGCTGTCCTATCACACGCACCGCGAGCACCCCCACCAACAACAATACCAATATTGAAATGGTAATTATCAGTCTTTTACGATTTGATTTATTACTCATCAAGATTCACGCAAATTTTCTTCTACTTTGCTTACGGCTTTGTCAAACAACATCAAAAGGGTCTCTTGCTCTTCGGACATCAAGCCCGAAAGGAATTCTTTCATAGCTGCCCGTTGATGCATACGCAACTTCTCCAGCAAAGTTTCACTCTTTTCTGTAATATGAAGCGGTTTGGCTCTTCTATCATCGGGATCGCGACGGCGCTCCAGCCAACCTTCTTTTACCAATCGCCTCACAGCAACACTCACTGTAGGTGGAGTCACCCTAAGACCTTCGGCAAGTTCTCGAACGCCACATCCTGGATGGCGAGAAATCCAATACAAAGCAGCCACCAGAGGGGGTGATAGCTCAAAATCTGTAGGTGGGCGCATCAATCGCAACGCCGATAGGCGTTGCAACAGTACTTCCATTCGTGATTCAGGAGTGTCAGAAGAAGCCATAAGCACTTAGTTTGTTAGTTTGTTAGTTTGTCTAACTAAATGCACGAATTATATGCCTAATTTTGGGTATGTCAAGATGCACTTATCTATTGATGCCCGTGCTTCAACATGTATTACCTTTTCATTTTTGGGAAAAGTTTGTCCCTAAAAATGTGTCGATTCTCACATATGACTCTACTGCAAAAAGGGTGCTAGACCCTCCTCAAAACAGCAAAAGTT
>CAYQQX010000148.1:0-11890 GCA_964419495.1 uncultured Anaerolineales bacterium | reverse complement strand
CTGGAAAATTCATATTTTTCAAGCACGTATTTCAAGGTGACTATCATCTTCTTGCTACGCCTAATGAGGCCAAGTGTGGTTATAGATGACAGTCACCTCCCAAATCCTTAGATTGCCTTTTTTATCTCCTCTACCGCTTCAGGATTGACTAACGAAGAGGTATCCCCCAACTCAAGACCTAAATAGGCAGCCCGAATCATGCGGCGCATGACCTTGGCGTTGCGCGTCATCGGCAGGGCGCTGACAAAGAGGATATCACCTGGGATCAGGGGTTTACCCATCGCAACCGAGACCATTTCTCGGAGTTCTGCTCGTAAAACATCGCTCCCCTCTGCGCCCGGTTGTAAAACGCAGAAAGCGATCACCTCGCTGCCTTTGAGTTCATGCGGCACACCAATCGCGGCGGCTTCGATCACATCGGGGTGATTGACCAAGATCGATTCGATCTCAGCTGGCCCTAAGCGCTTACCTGCCACTTTAATGGTGTCGTCGGAGCGCCCCAGAACATACCATTGACCGTCCGAATCCACCGCGGCCCAATCACCGTGCACCCAGGTATCTTTCCAGCGTGACCAGTACGTTTGGATATATCGATCGGGATCCTTCCAGAAGCCGCGCGTCATGCCGATCCAGGGAGTTTTGATGACTAATTCCCCAACTTGATTGATTACAGATTGACCATCTTCATCGAGCACGTCTGCGGCAACGCCCGGGCAGGGACCCGGAAAACTGGTCGGTTTGATGGGCAATAAAGGATTGCCCATGATGATTCCGCCAGCCAGCTCCGTACCCCCAGTGTAATTGATGATCGGAATTTTTCCTTTACCAACAACTTCAAACAACCACATCCAGGGTTTGCGGTTCCAGGGTTCGCCTGTGGAGCCGACCATGCGCAAGGAAGAAAGATCATGCGCGCGTACAGGATCTTCTCCGTGAGCCATCAGGGCGCGGATCAGCGTTGGGGAAAGACCTAACTTGTTGATTTTATGTCGTTCGATCAACCCCCATAAGCGATCAGGGCCGGGATAGTCCAGGGCGCCATCATACAGAAAACCTGTGCCACCCATAATCAGCGGGCCGAAGACCATCCAGGGACCCAGCATCCAGCCCATATCAGTGATCCAGTAAATAATCTCGTTGGGGTGAAAATCCATACCGAAGGCGATATCTTGTGTGGCCTTAACAGGGAATCCGCAATGGGTGTGTACGGCTCCTTTAGGCCGTCCGGTGGTCCCCGAAGTGTAGATCACCATTAGGGTGTCCTCAGCACGCGTAATATCAGTATCAGCTTCTGTTTCTTGTACAGGAATCAGCTCATGCCACCAGTGATCTCGTCCTTCGGTCAATTCCAAATCCAGACCAGCGTGATTGAGCACAACCATGTGTTTCAGGGTAGGAACCTGGAGGCTGGCTTCGTCAGCGATGGGTTTCGTACTGACTAATTTGCCGCGGCGGAAGAAACCATCCGCGCAGAACAAAGCTTTAGCCTCGGTTTCATTCAGGCGTGTAACGACGGCACTGACACCATAACCGGAGAAAAGCGGCACTATAATCGCACCAATCTTAGCAATTGCCAGTAAAGCAACGATGATCTCGGGAGTCATGGGCATAAAAATACCAATAGCATCCCCTTTGCCTAGGCCTAGAGATCGCAGGGCGTTGGCAGCCTGGTTGGTCCGTTGATAGAGCTCTTTATAAGTGATTGTGCGAGTATCCCCCTGTTCTCCTTCCCAAATGTAGGCGATCTTCGATTCAGTGGGTGTATCGATATATTTATCCAGACAGTTGTGGACGATATTCATTTTCCCACCTACGCACCATTGGGGCCATTGAATTCCCCGCGAAAGATCGATGACTTCAGAATACGGTTGGTAAAACTCGATTTTTAGAAACTTCAGCAGCGCATCGGTGTACCAGGCGACATCCTCAGTAGAGCGCTGTATTAGTGCATCAAAGTCGGCGATATCATGCTGACTCATGAATTCGGTCAAGTTGGCGCGCTCGATGTACTCTTTCGTCGGTCGCCAGACGAATTCACCACCAAATTTGAATTGCTCACTCATGGAAACTCCTAAGATAGTTACTTCTGCAATTATTCTTCACTAACGTAGGCATATAGAATGCCATCTTTATCAGCGATGAAGATTTGGTTAGATGCTACTACCATTCCTATGGGAGATTTACTTTCGGATTGAAAAACCCAAGATTCAGCGCCTGTTTGTGGATCGAGATTGATGATCTCCCCAGACTGCGTGAGTAAGAAAAGTGCTGAATCTTGAATAATGGGTTGGTCAACTATTTTGTTAGGGATCGAGTATTCCCAAACTGGTTTGCCAGAGTTGATATTCCAGGCCTTTAGTGATGATCCATCCTCGAAGATAACCAAATCTTTTGTGCCCATCAGCCAGGTAGCGTTGGCGACGAATTCCGACCGCCAAAGTTGTGAACCAGAATTTCCATTTAGCGCAGTCATCGTGCCTTGATGATCGAGGATGACAACTACTTCGTCATTTGCATGCAGTGCCTTGATGACATCCTCGGGGACTTCATATTTCCAGCGCAGTTCGCCTTCAGCAGCAGACAGCGCATACAGGCGCCCTATTTGGCTGTCATCTCCACCTACGTATAGTTGATCACCGCCACGTGCAGGGCTAATCAGATTTTGGTTAGTGGTTGAGTAACGCCAGAGAATTTCTCCAGTGCTGGCATTGATGGCTAGAATTTCTGCTTTTTGATCCGTGTCCTCTCCAGTATTGGTAATCGAAGTGGCGGTAAAAGCCAGATAGCGGTCTATTAGCGGAGGCGCTACCACATCGCCGTCCAGGAAGAGTTCCCATTCGGCTAAGCCAGAGCGAGTTGTCATTGTAATCAGACGACCATCTTCTCCAGCGATCAGTACATTTTCTAAGGTGCTGGTGAGACTCCTGGGCCAAAGCTTGGCAGGGGTCTCGAAATTCCAACGGCTTTCTCCCGTTTCAGACTCAAAGGCATGAATATCCCCGGCATCATCAATCAGAACGGCTATGTCCTTGACAACGATGGGGGCCTCCTGAATTATCTCGCCGATGTTTATTTCCCAGGAGTGCTGAAGGTTATCGGGGTTGATGACTGAAGTGTTTTGATCACTGCCGACACCGCAGGCAGACGTTAACCATATTAAGGCGATACCCAAAAGGATTTGAGAAGGTATTTTTTTTCTCGACATTCGTGTTTTATTTTTCCCACATACTAACTTCGTCTAAGCGGGCTTTTTCATCATCACTCAACCGCATACTTGCTCCGCCAAGATTATCTTCTAATTGAGTTAGCGTGCGCGGCCCAATGATAGGGCATACCACCAAGGGATTAGCCAGCAGCCAGGCTAAGGCAACTTGCGAAACAGAGGTTTGGTGATTATTTGCAGCCGTTTGCGCGGCATCTAGAATAGCCCATCCACGCTTATTGAAGTAACGCCGTTTAGCGCTGTTGGCACGCACGCTGTCGGGGACCGGGGCGTCTTTTTGATATTTGCCTGTCAGGAAACCCGCCGCCAAGGGGCTATATGGGATCACACCAACGTCATAAGTCTCGCAGACCGATGCCAACTCGCGCTCGAATTCCTTGCGATGAGCCAGGCTGTAGTGGGGTTGCAAAGACACATAACTGGCGAGTTTATGTTTGTCAGAAGCCCAGAGAGCCTGCATCAATCGCCAGGCGGGGTAGTTGGAGGCGCCGATATAGCGCACTTTGCCTTGGGCAATCAGATCATCCAGGGCGCGCAGGGTTTCTTCGATGGGCGTGTTCTCATCGTACCAATGGGTTTGGTATAGGTCTATATAGTCGATGCCCAGGCGGCTCAATGATGCTTCAACAGCACCCATGATGTGGTAACGAGAGAGTCCTTCATTGTTGGGGTCGTTACCCATGGGGCCGCGCACTTTGGTGGCGATGATTACCTGGTCGCGAGGGATATTGAACTTCTTCATCCACTTGCCAATCATGGTCTCAGCTACACCCCCAGGGTTACCATCTACCCAACGAGAGTAGATATCGGCTGTATCGATGAAATTGATCCCAGCTGCGAAAGATGCATTGAGAATTTCAAAGGCAAGTTTCTCATCTGCAGTCCAGCCGAACTGCATGGTGCCTAGACAAAGCTCGGATACTTTCAGGCCGGTATTTCCTAAATTGCGATATTCCATGGTGTTCCTTGCATTTTCGGACACAGATGGCACGGATTGTTTGGATATTGTTTCTTTTGCTCCGCGCATCTCCGTCTCTGCATTAAGTTTATGTTCTTACTATTGAAGTTAGAGAGTTGTTCAATACCCCATAATTATACAAGATGGTCAGGCGTCCCTGGCGTTGACCTGCGCCATAGCCGGTCGACTGCGCACCCACAACCAGGCCGCCTGTGCTGACATACCAATGGTGAAGGCAATCAGACCGATATAGAGACCACTGTGCTTATTCCACATCACACCAGCCCAGAGGATTCCACTAATCGTTAGCAGAAAGATCACCACTGCCTCGGGGATGCCGCGAGTTTTTCGGCTGAACAATATTGTGCCCTGATACCAGCTTTGCAGCGCATTTATTCCTGGAAGCAGCAGTGCTAACCACATGCCGATGACGGCCAATTGGGTTAATTCTAAAGAAAGACCTGAGACACGGTGGAACCAGATCTCTGCTAAGGGTGTGGCAACGATCGCTAATTGAAATAGTGTGACGAAGCCAACTAACAAACCTGCGAATTTGCGCAGCGTGGGGCTTGAGCCGGGTTCATCCATTAATGAGACAACGACTTCATTGTAAGCTACCCCCGTGCTGCGGAACAAGAAACTCAGGCCAATTACCACTGGCCAGACTGCCAAAGATTCTAAGGCGCGCGGCATGCGGCTGATGGCTGCGCTGCCAATGGGCTGGATTATTAGCGTCAGTAAGGACGTCATTGCCAAAGGAACATAGAATTTCATGAAGGCTCTAAATGTCAGTGGAGGATCGACGGCCGGTGCTTGGCGTAATTGGTTGCGAATCACGGGCCGGGCAACAATCCCAATATATACGGCCTCAGCAACTACGCTGGCAGCGACTGCAGATGTTGCAACAACGATGCCAGGGAAGGTTCGGAGAATAAGACCAATGATGAGTACTGTTAGGTCAGTTCCCAGGCGGATTAGAGTGCCGATGGTGACTGCGTTGGGGCGTCCAAAGCGGATCAGAACCCCCTGGTTGAAACGCCGGTAGGCGATTGACCAGGTCCATGGAGTCATGATTTGCAGCCCGATGCGGGCGGGTTCGACAATCTCTTGGGGCGCGCCGATAATGCCCTCGACGACGAAGTTATACAACGGTGTGAAAGCAACGGCGATATGCAGGGCCGTCAGCGTGCCGGCAGTGATCATCATAAAGGCGTAGATTTTTCGGTAGGAATCCCAATCTTTGCTTAAAGCCGTCGAAGCTGCCAGAAGCATGATGATGGGAGATTCGATGATCAATGCCAAAGGGAATACGACACCGCCATAGGCTGCCAGATTGATCTCTGGATTGGCCAGACGCGCGACGAAGGCACTGAGGGCGGGTAGTTCGGCACCCATCAAAAGCCAGCTCCCCGCCAGTGGCAGCCAGGTCATCAGGACGCGGCGCATGGGCAAAGGAGTATGTTTGGGCGTAGTAGATGTCATTTTAAGCCTCACCAGCTTCTACTACATCACCCTCGTCCTCGTCGGTTTTAGATCGCTTGGGCAGCATCAAAATGCCCAGAATGGCAATCAATGAAATAAATCCACTCATATAAAATGTATTGCGAAGTCCCCAGGCATCACCAGCCAATCCCAAGAGATTGAGCGCCAGAAAGCGCACCAGGAAACTCATCGACATATAGAAACCGTTGGCCGTGGCGCGATTTTGGGAGAACTGATCTTGCACGAGGGCTAAGAGAACCGGTTGAGGAGCAAGGCTGGCAAAGCCCAGGAGCAGTAGAACCGGGTAGAAGAACCAACCTTGCGTACGTAGAAAAACAAACAGCAAAAGCGTGGATGCCGAGAAAAGGATCAATAAGGTTGGTTTACGGCCAATGCTATCGCTGATGGTGCCGCTGACCAAGGCCCCCACCACACCAGCGCCTTCCAAGATTGCCAGTGAAATTCCTGCGAGAGCTAGGGTTGTCCCCTCTCCTGTGAGAAATGTCGGCAGCAGAGTGGAGATGCTCGCTGTTAGGAAGGAGCGTGCAATGGTGATGATCAAAAGCGGCAGCCAAAATAGTCGAATGGTGGGGATTAGGGCACGAAGGCTGCCGGGTTTTTTGAGGTGTGACTTACTAGAAACTTGATTGAAGCGCCACAGCAGCACAAACGATGAAGCCCAACCGATGACAACCAGGCGGAAAATTCCATCGAGCTTCCAGACGGCAACCGCCGAAATGGCAATCAGCGGGCCGACTGTGCGTCCCAGCTCGCCAGCCGCCATGAATAAACTCATTCCCAAACCAATTCGCCCTCCTGAAATGCGAGCGATCATCGCCGGGGCGGGGGCGTGGAAGGCTGCAACGCTGATTCCCACCAGCAGGAATAAGGCCGAAAGAGAAAAATAATTTGGAGCTAACCCCATTACGCCGATCAGCGTGGCAGTTGTAGCTGGTGCAAAAATAATGAAATAGCGCAGGCTGACTTTGTCAGCGGCGTAACCGATAAGCGGATTGAGAATTGAAGGAAGCTGGATTAAGGCTGTCAGTCGGGTGGCCTGAGCTAATGTCAGTGTGAATTTCTCGATGATCAGTGGCAGCAATGGTGCAACGAAGGCGGTGTATGTGTCATGGATAAAATGTCCGCTGACGATGGTGAGCACTTGTCCGAGTTTGAAGTTAGATTTTTTTTCTTGGGGAGGGGTGGTGAGGCCTGTTGATGTCATGGTGTGTCCTATAAGGTACGAAGGCTAACTATACCGTATATGGAATATGAATACAAGAATGGATTTATTTGACCCGAACGAAACCTATTCCGCGCCTGCTGGGATGAGGATTTCCAGATGGAGAAATATATGATGGTGTAGTTGCCCTGGCTAAGCTTTACCTTGATTGCTTGTAGTTGCAATTTGCGCCAATAATTTGAACATCGTGGTTACCCCCTTGCCAGTCAGGGCACTGGTTTCAATATACGGCGCATGGATCGATTTTGCAAAACGGTGGGCAATCTCTGGATTTTGGGTTCTATCTAAATCAATTTTGTTTGCCACCACAACGAAATTCTGATCAGGGACGATTTCCAAGATTTCCTCTCGCCAACCTAATAGATGTTCCAAACTCTCTGGATTAGTGATATCAAAAACGAGCGCTGCAGCTCGACTTCCCTTATAGAAGCCTGGGCGCATAACCCTGAAGCGATCCTGACCGGCCATATCCCAAATCGACAGGCGGACCTGCTTATCAGGAAGACTCACTGAGTGCGTATGGAAATCTACACCAATGGTTGCCACGCGCGAGATATCAAACTTGTCTTCCGTGTACCGTCGGATCAGAGATGTTTTACCAACATTGCCGTCTCCAGCAACTACGACTTTGACTAAGGGTGTGCTCATAAAAGCTAAAAGGTTGGTCCGTTCCTCATGCGGATTATTTCCTCCATTTTCCAAGGAAGAATTCATGAGGGTAGATTAGATCACTTGTATCGATGGGCTTTTCCAACAAAAATTTTTTATTCGCCCCTTCGAAGTGCTGATGGAGTTTATCCAGGTATTCAAGCTGTTTTGGGATAGGTTCATTTTGAAAGACGGCCAATAAGGTTGAAAATTTACCTGGGACGAAACATAACCATTGACCATTCTCCGTTTCTGTCGAACGCATACCTGCACCGAATATCTCTTTGGTAACTGATCGGTACGAAGATAGCATTGGAATGACGAGACCAGGATCTAGTTCAAATTTCCCCAGCGTTCCTAAAGGTAAGCCACTTTCATTCTCATAGATGGCATATGCCTTGGCTCGGGCCATGTGCTGCTTGCGAATTACTAAACTTTGCCCTTCAGTAGATGCATTCTGCCAGTCATCGGGCTCAGTCTGAATGATTGATTCGATCTTGCGTAATTCACGTTGATAATGGCTGTAGAGCTCTTGAAATTGGGATCGGTTTATGCTGCCCTCGGCTAAATCTGATACCAGCTTATCAATTTTTAGTTGGACTTTATTAATATAATCTTGGGCCTGATTTGCAGCGGACCTATGGACATTTTTCTGTCTTTTCTTGCGTTTTCTCAGCCATTTCATCTGCGGCTCCCTTTGGGAACATTCTTGTGCTAACTATACCGCGTATAAGATGGGATCACAAGAATGGAATAAATTAAATGCTATAATGTTAGCTTGGAGAAAGAGGAAACCACATGACAACACAAATTGCCATAACCCTTTCCATCATAGTTGGCGCGTTGCTATTGTTTGCCATCGACAGGTTTCGCGTCGACGTTGTTGCACTGATTGTTCTATTGACTGTAGCCCTGACTGGATTGATCAGCCCAGAGGAGGTATTTGCGGGCTTTTCTAATCCGGCAGTGATAACAGTTTGGGCTGTTTACATTGTTTCTGGAGGATTGTTTAAGACGGGTGTAGCAGATGTCTTAGGGAAATATATCCTGCGGTTATCAGGGAATAATGAAATGCGTTTGATCGCCGTTATCATGATTGCTTGCGGCATCATCTCTGCCTTCATGAACAACGTTGGCGCCACAGCGATGTTGCTCCCTGCTGTGGTCAGCATATCTCGACAAACTAAAGTGCCGGTTTCGAAGTTGCTTATTCCGCTATCTTTCTCCTCTCTATTGGGCGGTTCTCTAACCTTGATTGGAACGCCTGCCAATATTTTGGCAACCAGCATCGTGGCAGAAAACGGGCTTCCCACATTTGGATTTTTTGATTTTACGTTTATTAGTTCTATTCTTTTTGCTACAGGCATCTTATATATGGTTTTTTTGGGGCGGCGCTTGTTGCCGGTTCGACAAGCTCCTAGTGAAGAGAAAGCAACCCAAGATTTGCGCAAATTTATTAGTGAGGTAAAGGTAATTCCTAGTAGCCGCCTGGCGAGTCAAACGCTGTATGAATCCCGGTTGGGCGCTGACTACGACTTAACTGTAATCGCCATATTTAGAGATGAGCTTGAAATAACATCGCTCGATCGGGACACATGTATAGAACCAAATGATATTTTATTGGTAGAGGGGAATGTTGAAAAACTGATGCGCGCAAAAGACGATTTGGGCTTGACGAATGCGGAGGAACCCCACATCCAGCTCGATGAATTGGACGATGAAGGGGCTCATGTCGTCGAAGCTACACTTGGACCCCGTTCTACCATGGTGGGCCGCAGCCTGCGCTCAATAAATTTCCGAGACCGGTATGGTTTCAATGTGTTGGCGATCTACCGCCAAGGTGATGTGCTTACTCGTAGATTGCAATCTGTCGAGTTGGAATTTGGCGATGCGCTGCTATTACAAGGGCCACGTCACCGATTGCCGGCGCTAAATGTCAAGAATGACTTCATGGTATTAGAGCCGGTAACCATTTCTTCGCGACTGCGGAGGAAAATGCCCATTGCAATTGCCTTAATGCTTTTAGTTATCGGATTGGTGTTATTCGCTGGTTTCCATATTTCTTTGGCGATGGTCATTGGGGCAGTTGCCATGGTACTGACGGGTTGCCTGACAATGGAGGACGCTTACCAGAGCATTGATTGGCGCACTGTTTTCCTAGTTGCGGGAATGCTTCCCCTGGGGATGGCGATGGAATCCACTGGCACAGCACGTTACCTGGCTGATTTGTTACTTGGTGCAGTAGGTGAGTTAGGTCCAATGGCAGTGCTTGGTGGGATCTATTTGCTGGCGGCCTTGATAACACAGCCTATGTCGAATGCTGCTGCGATTGTGCTGGTTGTGCCCATTGCGCTGGATACAGCCCTCAGCCTGGGGGCTAATCACCTGACCTTTACGTTGGCTGTGGTGATTGGCGCGGCGACCAGTTTCCTGACACCTGTTGGACACAAGGCCAATGTGCTAGTCTTTGGCCCAGGCGGCTATAAATTTTTCGATTACACCCGGGTGGGTTTGTTGCTGACAGTATTCCTCTTTATCGCCACGATGATTGCATTGCCAATCTTGTATCCGCTGTTCCCGTGAGAATGCGTTCGTAATCAATACATATGCACACATCGACAATTCGCTCATGGCAACGGGCTGCAATTTCAATACTGTGAATTAAATCTAACCGCCCGACAGTTTTAATCACGAATTACAACGAATGCCACAAATTGCACGAATTTTGTAGTCGTCAATAGCACCTTGAACAAACCTGAGAAACGGGTAACATAAGGACATGAGTCCAAAACAGACATACTTTGGTTTCACGACAGCCCAGCAACGCAAACTCCTTTTTGAGGAATGGGAAGCGACTGGAAGCGTTACACAAGCCTGTCAACGAGCACGAGTAAGTCGAGGCGTGTTTTATTACTGGAAACCTCGCTATGACAGAGATGGGTATGCTGGGCTGGAGGAATTCGGTAGTCGGGTAGCGCATCAACTGAATCGCAAAGAAGAAGCGATAGAGCAACGAGTGGTCGAATTACGGAGAGAGAATCCCGATTGGGGCAAAACTCGGATCTCGCAGGAAATGGCGAAAGCGAACAACTGGGTTCCCTTAGTCAGCCCAAATACAGTAAGGCGCATACTCACCGAGGCAGGATTATGGCCAGAAAGCGGTTCGGGAAAAAAAAGGCAACTCGAGAACCGCAGCACGAACAGCTGAACAACCAGGGCAAGCGATCAATGTAGATCTTTGCTACGTTCCCGAACAGCATACTGGTCAAGAGAAGTTGCCCGCTGTCAGTGGTTCCTCCGGTCGGCTGGTTGTTGAACGTATCCGTTCCCAAGACGAAGAACCACAGTGGCCCGGTCAGGTATTTGCTGAAGCAGGGCTGGATTACGAAGAGGCGATGCTTCAATATGTTGAAGCTACTCGAGATCGCCTGGTTCACCGTCGAACCGAAAAAACACCCCATCTAGAAACGCCTACTCGTTGGCGTCAAGAGTGGGAAGGACGGGCAGAACGTTATCAGGTCCGTCAACAACGCAAACAAGAAGACTTGGCCTGGAGATCAGCTAAAGCACAATGGCGGAAAACTCGCCAAGATTTTCAAGCATTTACCAGAACGGAACGTCGGGAACAGAAAGCGTCATTTGAAAGCGCAAAACAAGCCTGGCAGATCCTTCGGCAACAACGACAGGAAACCCTTGAAACCCGAAAACGAGAGAATCTGGCTTGGCACCAACGCAACCAAGCTTTGAAAACGAAGTCGCCTTCTGCCCCTGCCGAAACCCAAACCTGGGTTGCCATTCTCGTTGTGACGGACAATTGCACTCGCCAGTGTTTGGGATTACCAGTTTTTCGATCCGGCTCAAAATTGACCAGTGCTGAAATGATTGCCGCTTTGAAAGTCATCCTGCCACCAGAGTTACAGTTTTTGATTAGCGATCAGGGTATTCATTTTCGCTCGAATGGCTTTGCACAGTTTGCAGAAGATGAAGATTTTATTCATATCCCTGTTTACCGGCATCGTCCTCAGACGAATGGTATTGCTGAACGATTTGTCCTGACCTTGAAAAACTGGTTGCGAGATAAATCCTGGGATACTGTACTCGATCTGGAAACTTGGCTGACTGATTTTTTGCCTTTATACAATAATCGGCCTCATCAGGGTTTGCCAATCCCAGGGTTGTCTCCCAATGAATTTGCTCAACGTATTTGGCTCATGTAGCCTTGTTAATGTTCAATATGGTACTGACTAGCACAAAATTGCACGAATTTTCTTTTTTACACAGGAGACTCTACTGCAAAAAGGGTGCTAGACCCTCCTCAAAACAGCAAAAGTTTAAT
>CAYQQX010000147.1:0-11981 GCA_964419495.1 uncultured Anaerolineales bacterium | reverse complement strand
AAATCGAACGAAATCTTCAATCGATGGGTGTGGGAGATCATTTTCATGATAAGGAACCCCCCATCCACCCCCCAGACAAAGAGTCCAATCTGCCCCCATCTGCAATTCTTCTGCCAAATCCAGCGTTCGCACCAAAGCATGTTCAATAGGATCGGGGATGTGGAACTGAGAGCCAAGGTGGAAATGTAGCCCATTGAAGGGCAAGTTGTTTGCCCTACAGATGTGCGCAGCCTGTACAATTTCTTCGCCGCTCATGCCAAATTTACTGTCGTGCTGCCCTGTCTGAATGTGAGTGTGGGTTTCTACAGCTGCTCCGGGACGGAAGCGCAGCCATAAATTTGGAATGTTGTTGGGCTTACTCTGCGCGAGAAGTTTTATATGTTCAAGTTCGGTGAGATTATCGACTACGATGGTTCCGGCTTGAGATATCCCTGTGGAAAGAACGCGTAGTGATTTGTTGACCCCATGGAGGAGTGTGTGCTTTCGGGGAACTCCTGCTACCTCTGCAATGCGTAGTTCACCAAGACCCGTGCAATCAACCCAAAGGTTGTGCTGCTGGGTCCACTGTGCCAATGCCAAGCTTAAGAATGCCTTGCCAGCGTAGGTGATGCCCGATTTGCCTGGATAGCAATCCGCCAAGGACTGTTGATATTCTAAAACTGCTGCATCCAGCGAGGCCGCGTCGTAGATGTAAAGAGGTGTTCCAAATCGATCCGCTAATTCTGTCAGGTCGCAACTGGCAATTTGAATATGCTCTCCTGATGAATCTTCTTCGATTGTGGTTGTAAGAGGAAAGAGTTGTATTCTTGAAGAATTTCTCATATTTAGGATTAGTTAGTATGTCTTATGTTTGTTGCGGATTTTAGCACGGGTTAAATGAAAACTGGAGAGCAGGCGCGCTGCTCCCCAGTGGTTACCAATAAATAACTTTGCCCAAAGAATCTTAGTGGTGCAAGATCTGCTGCAAGAAGAGCCTGGTGCGCTCTTCCTTGGGATTGTTGTAAAAATCTTCGGGTGTGTTTTCTTCGACGATCTTGCCAGCGTCCATGAAGATAATGCGGTCAGATACTTCTCGGGCGAAGCCCATCTCGTGGGTGACGGCCAAAATGGTGTAACCGCTTTTTGCCAGGTCGCGCATTACGTCCAGTACTTCTTTGATCATCTCCGGATCGAGGGCGGACGTGGGCTCATCGAAGAGCAAGATCTTGGGCTGCATCGAGAGCGTGCGGGCAATGGCCACACGCTGCTGCTGACCACCTGAAAGTTGTCCGGGGTATTTATTGGCCTGTTCTGGGATTCCTACACGCGTGAGCCATTTCATAGCAACTTCTTCGGCGCGATCACGTGACCATTTACGCACGTTGATCGGCGCCAAAGTTATATTGTCCAAGACGGTCAGGTGCGGGAAGAGGTTGAATTGCTGAAAGACCATGCCCACCTCACGGCGAACTTCCTGGATGTTGCGGATGTCGTGGGAAAGTTCGGTGCCATCGATGATGATGCGGCCTTCCTGGTGTTCTTCCAGGCGGTTGAGACAGCGAATAAAGGTGGACTTGCCTGATCCCGAGGGGCCGATAATCACGATCACTTCGCCTGGCTTTACTCTGAGGTCTACACCGCGCAGCGCTTCGAACTCGCCAAACCATTTATGGACATTCTCCACGATGATAATTTCGTCTACAAAACTTGGGGCTGGGCCTTCAAATTCCATTTGTCGTTCTCCTTTTAATCATCAGTCATTCTGATACTATGACTGCGGATTGTCAATGATTGTATCCTTTTTATCGTTCTCCGACGCCTAATTGGGCTTCCAGTCTACGGCTGTACGATGACATGATGAAACTGCCTAGGAAGTAAACCAATCCCATGAAGACGTACAATTCGAGACGCAGTCCCAGCCATTGAGGGTTGGAACTGATCACCCGGTTGATACCCAAGAAGTCGAACAAGCCGACGATGGAGACCAATGAAGATGATTTGAACGCGCCGATGAACTCTCCTACGATAGCGGGGATAACAATACGCAAGGCTTGCGGCAGGATGATAAAGCGCATTTTCTGCATGGTGTTGAAACCCAGCGCATCGGCAGCTTCGTATTGGCCGTTGGGGATTGCTTGCAGCCCACCGCGGATAGTCTCTGCAGAATAGGCGGCAGCGAAAAGTGTATAGCCGACGATCACCGGCCAGGGTTTGGGAATGCTGGTACCAGTGGCGAAGAAGAAGGGCGCCATATTGATGCCCATGAAAAGTAGGGTGATCAGTGGAACGCTGCGGACGAGTTCGATGAACATGGTGCTGGCACCTGCCACCATATTGCCTTTGAACATGCGATGAATCAAGTAGGCGATTCCCAGTATGAACAGCGGCCAGAAGGACAGGGCTTGTTCAGCTATGTTGCGCGAAGTTTCCAGCAATCCGGGGGTTGTGGTGAAGCCCCAGGCTGTTGCGCCAATAGCCGCAGGCCAGATGATCCAGGCGGGGATGCCAAAGACATCACTTTGGCGAGCCAATGCCAGAACCATCCCCAAAGGCAGGGAGAGCACAATCACAGAACTTGCTATGATCATGGTCAAGAGGAACCCGCCCCATTCATCTACGTTGATGGGAGGAAAAAATTCATTATTACCAATTGCCCACCAAATGGAATAGAGCACTGGCCAAATTGCGGTTGTACCAATCAAACTTGTCCAACTGAAGGGAATCACTTTTTGCCACCAAAGCAATACGTAGATTGCTAGTAAAACTACTATGCCGGTAAGTGTTCCTTGTATGTTGTAGGGGCTATTGGGTACCCCAGCCAAAAATATGTAAAGGATAACGGGCGAGAGTATCCATAGCCCATTGATGACATTACGAACAATCCTCAAATTTTCTTTCAAGGCAGGACGGCTGACTATGTAGGTGATGAGCCACATACCCAGGATGTAGAAAACCGCTGTCCAAACTCGCCATGAATATTCTGGCCCTAGCACTCCTGTCGCCAGAAGTTTACGGGCACCTACAATGACGCCCCAGGTTGCACCATCCTCAGGTTGTAATTCTGGTGCAGTAAGTGCAGGGTCAAAAGTCGCATTGATGAAACCCCAATTTGCAATGCCAACAACCGCGTTGACCAGGATCAAGAATAGGAAAAGGGTAAGTATCGTGTTAGAGATTGAACTGAGTAAGTTGTTTTTTAGCCAGCGACTCAAGTTCGTGTGGCGTTTGCGAAATTCCCCAGAGATTACCATAAAAATCCCCAGCAGCCAGATTACAAAAACAACGATGGTCGAAGTGGGGGATTCCTGAAATTGCCCGTATGCGTAAACACCTGTTATGACTGCCAACACGAGAACGATTAGCATCTGATGCCAAGAACCAGTCAGATTATCTTGAAGGAAATATTGCCAATTAAAGCCTCTGCCAGTGGAGGTTTCATTCTGAGTAGTAGTTTCAGTATGTGTAGTCATGTTTATCTCTCCACCAGTTTAATTTTCTCGTTATACCAGTTCAACAAGGCCGAGAAACCCAAGCTGATCAGCATATAAACCAGCATGATCAGGACAAACATCTGTAGTACTCGCCCCGACTGGTTCATGACTGTATAGGAGGCTGCGTACATATCTGGAAAACCGATGGCAATGCCCAGGCTGGTATCCTTGGCCAGACTGAGCGCCACACCGATTCCAGGCGGGATAATAACCCTCAATGCTTGCGGCAAGACGATCAATTGCAGCCTTTGTCCTTCATTCAAACCCAATGCCCTTGCTGCTTCCGACTGACCTTTCGATACCGAAAGAATACCCGCACGCACAATCTCTGCCAACGTACCACCGTAGAAAAGCACCAGGGCCATTAATAGGGCGGTAAATTCTGGCTTCATACGTGATCCGCCGACCAAGTTAAGGCCTTCACGAGTCGGTAGGCTCCAAACGATAGGGCTTTCTTTGATCGGTATGATTAGATGGTTACTTGGGTTTTCAAGGGAGGCTCGTTCAGCGGCCAAGATGGATTTTGTTGCAGCAAATGCTTCACATTTTTCATCAGTGTATCTACCCGTAGCTTGGTCTGGCCGATCAGAGCGACGTATTCTGTGCGGAATCTCCATTTGCCGCAGTTGTTTTGTAAAATTATTCTCCGATGGCGAATCTTCAAGAACGCAAACCTGAAAAGCAACATCTTTGATTTCGTCATCCGTAAGATTTTTGAATTCATCAACGTGGTTCAACCCACTGCGTTGTAACATCAATTTCTCGATATCGCCTAATTCTCGGATGCGGCTGGCCTTGGTTACCATCAATCCTTGGGTTTCGGAAACTGCGCCGGATACAATCCAGCCCAATGCTGCGATGATAATAAAAGAAATGATACCCGTTGAAAAACGGTTGCTTGGCTGCCCGGTGCGTTCTTCCCTTCGTCCAAGGATGACCCAAAGAACCTGAAATTGGATAATACCTAAAACCAGGAATGCCAACCAGATAGCAGCGGATGTGGTGAACTGGATGCTTGGGAGGTTTAATCCGCGTTGAGAGAAATAAATTGGTAATCCAAGGGGTTGTAATGCTTCGTCAAGCACCGGGGCTGCCAAAATGACGCCGAAATAAATGAAAAAGATCTGGATGAGCAATGGCGTATTGCGCATCAATTCTACATACCCTAATGCCAATTTGCTTATCAGCCAATTTTCTGATAAGCGGGCAATGCCGGCGACTGTTCCAAGAATGGCAGTTAGGATCACGCCAAAAATACCAACTTTTAAGGTATTGAGTACGCCAACAGTAAAAGCGCGCCAATATGGATCAGTGTTGACATAGTCGATCATTGAGTCCGAAATGTCAAATCCAGCTTCACTCTCCATAAAATCATAAGCACAACGATAGCTGAAGGTACCATCCCGACAGATGAATTGTGATTCCCCTAATTTTTGAGCATTCTCTGCAAAGTTACCCCCGATGGCTCGGACACCAAACACAACCAGAACGATGAAGCCAATCTGCCCCAATACGCCTAGGACGCGCACATCGAACAGGTATCCCAAAACCGTTCGCCATAAGGGAGCGGCCCGAGATTCTGTCGGCGTTGAGGCGGGTGATTGCGTCATGCGATTTCTCCTTTCATTGATGGGACAGGGAAAATAACTGAAATTAATAAAGTGCCTGCCACTTTATAGTGGCAGGCACTAGGGTAGTTATGATTTAGCGGAAAGGCGGGGCGTAAAGAATGCCGCCGTTTGTCCAGAGATTGTTCAAACCACGGGGCACTTTGTATACGCTGTCTTCACCCAGATGGCGCTTGTAAATCTCGCCGTAGTTACCGACTTGAGTGATAACCTGGTAGCAGAAGTCATTGTTCAGACCCATGGCCTGACCCAGGTCACCTTCGACACCCAGCAAGTTGAGGATCTTGGGGTTGTCGCTGCCCAGCATGTCATCAACATTGGCGGAGTCTACACCCAGATCTTCAGCCAGGATGGTGCAGTTGACGGTCCACTTTACGATGTCGAACCAGTTGTCGTCACCATGGCGTACCAACGGTCCGAGGGGTTCCTTGGACATGGTCGCTTCCAAAATTACGTGATCTTCGGGAACGGCCAAAAGCGCGCTATTGGCGATCAAGCCTGACTTGTCAGTGGTCCAGCCGTCACAGCGGCCATCATCGTAGGCCTGGCGCACGTCATTGGTCTCAGCGAACACAACGGCTTCGTATTCGATGTCGAGGCCGCGGAACACATCGGCCAGGTTCTTCTCGGTGGTGGTACCGGCGTTCACGCAAACCGTACCGCCATCCATATCCTCGAGAGTTTCAATGCCAGATTCCTTGCGGACCAACATACCCTGACCATCGTAGTAGGTGGTGGGGGCGAAGTTGAAGCCCAGGGAAGTGTCACGGCTGATCGTCCAGGTGGTGTTGCGGATCAAAACATCGATCTCGCCACTCTGAAGGATAGGGAAGCGCTCACTGGCGTTGCTGGAGCGGAATTCCACAGCTTCCCCGTCACCCAACACGGCCGCAGCAACTGCGCGGCAGTAATCGGCGTCGAAACCGGCCATGTTGCCATCTGCATCGACATAGCTGAAGGCCAAAAGGGCGCCGCTGACACCACAATTAAGAATGCCGGCGTCTTGTACTGCGCCTAAGGTATCACCAAGATCGGCTTCCTGGGCTGTCGTGGGAAGCACCACGCCCAAGATCAAGATAGCCAAAAGCGCAACAATTAACAATAATCTTTGTTTCATTTCTTACTTCTCCTTTGGAAATATATTAGTTGGGTAAATAGACGTAAATTGTGGGGATTTGTGGTGAAATTTTGTGGGTTATACACCTCCTCATCTCGCACAGAAAAAAAACTATTCTGTTGATAAATATAGGAATTGTGCGTTTCATAAACGCAAGTACTAGCAACCCGTCCATTATACAAGGAAAATACCAGAAAACTCAAGAGAAAAACAGCCAATTTATAGCAAACTGTTACGATTTTTCTGAAATCTTTATATATTCGCTGGTAAAATCACAATTGGAAGGCATTATTTCTACGAAATTTCTACTTTTTTGGATTTAACCGAAAACCCACTCACAGTATAGCACAAAAACTTTATCGCCAAAAAATTTGGGAGGCTTGAATGAAAATATTATTACTTGGCGTTGGTCTTCAGGGGAAAGCCGCGCTTCATGATTTAGCTAATAGCTCTTCTGTTAGTCAAATCATTGCAGCAGATGTAAATTTCGATGTTCTAAATACATTTGTAAGCACATTAGGTTCGGATAAGATTACCCCAGTACAGCTGGATGTGCGGGATCAAAAGCATGTGGCAGAATTAATGGATGCTGTTGAGGCGGTGATAATATTGTTGCCCAAGGATTTTCGCTTGGATATGGCTCAATTGGCGGTATCCAAAGGCATTCATTTCGTCGAGACCTCTTACGCCATGCCCGAGTATAAGGATTTAGGGGAAGAGGCTGCTGATAAAGGAGTCACGCTACTCCCAGAGTTTGGCCTTGATCCCGGAATTGACCTGGTTTTGGCGGGACGTGCCATAAAAGAGTTGGATGAAGTGCAGGAACTGCATGCTTACGGGACAGGTGTTCCTGAACCCCAAGCCGCAGACAACCCCATAAAGTACAAAATTTCCTGGACCTTTTCTGGAGTTTTGAGTGCATATCAGCGCCCGGCGCGCATTCTCCAAGATGGGCAGGTTGTCGAACTGACTCCCAATCAAATGTTCGACGAAAAAAATCTGCACTATGTCAACGTAGAAGATGTAGGCCTCATGGAAGCCTATTTCAATGGAGACGCAGTCAAATATTTGGAAATCTTTGGAATCACAGAATCTGCCCAAACTACCGGTCGCTACACCCTGCGCTGGCCGGGGCACTCTGCTTTTTGGCAAAAACTGTCAGGGTTGGGATTCCTGCAAGAGGATGCGATCCAAGTTGGGGATAGTGAAATATCTCCGAGGCAATTCGTCCACGATTTACTCTCCCCCCAACTACAATATGAAGAAGATGAGCGTGATATTGCCGGCATCCGCATCGATGCACGCGGTATCAAAGATGGGGAACGTCTACGAATTATCTATCAGATGATGGACCGACGGGATTTAGAGACGGGTTTGCTGGCCATGCAGAGAACAGTGGGGTATACAGCCAGCATTGGCGCTCAAATGATTTTGCGGGGTGATATTCAGAAACGGGGTCTATTGACTCCCTCGAATGATGTACCCTCAGGTATCTTCATCGCGGAGCTTGAAAAGCGGGGTATCAAAATCAAACGTTTTGAGTTGGATTGGTGATTGCTAACGTGCGACGCACTTCAAAGTGCATTGCAACTTAGCAATCGTTCATAAACTTTAAGGCTTACTCAAAGCGTTTCAGTATGTAATCTAGCGCAATTACATCCATACTCCCTCGAGGGATATCAGTGCGATCGCGGATATTTTCGTTGATCACCAGGGCTTCCAGCGCGGCGCGTGTGGGTTCATCGTATTCGCCGTGTCTTTCACCATCATACAAGCCCATACGCGCCATCACAGCTTGCAGTTGTCGCAGTTGTTCTCCGTGCAATACAGCTTGATCTTCGGGAGGACTGGTTTCATTGTGGAGAATGTGTAATTTCAACAATTTGCCCAGTTGGTGGACTGGGTTGGGATGATCATCCACCCGGTAATTTACCCAGCAGTCGTTGAAACCGCCGTAGCCACCCCCAGCTTTGACCACCAGAATAGCTGCACTCTGACGGCCGCGTTTATCGCCGCCTGCCTGATCTCCGGCTGACAACGCGACATACAGCCTTTCGGGTAGGTTCCCTGAATTCCGAGCGAATGATTCACACATGGCTTCTAATACCTCAGGGCCCGTCAGTAGGTTGCCCTGAACTGTGAAGCCTGCCTCCGTAATCCCACCTGCCCAGGGTTTGCAATCTTGACCGGTGAAGTTGACCGCGTTCCCTTGCGTATCTACAAGCCCAACCTGGCGGATTTGACTCTCGGGGTCGTCGGCCAGCAGGTGTTGTAAGGTTTCCTTGGCAGAGAGACCCTTCTTCATAAAATCTAGGCCGCGCGGGCCAAAGGTTGTATTGGCGTAGGCCTGTGTTGCGACTGCACCGACTTGGGCCCGCGCCCAGGGCACCACCGCCCCCACAGCCAGAAACTTGGACGCAACGGCGATTCCCCAGGCTTTCTCTTCAGCATCGTAAGCGGCGATGGAGAATGTGGCGATATTCATGATGTGGCATCCACTATCTCAACAATTAAAGTTTTGGAAGCACAATAGATTGCTGCTTTTGATATTTGCCCTTCTTATCCGCGTAAGAGGTCTCGCATTCTTCATCAGCCTCGAAGAACAACACCTGAGCGATACCTTCATTAGAATAGATCTTTGCTGGCAGCGGCGTTGTATTGGATATCTCCAGTGTGACAAAACCCTCCCATTCTGGCTCAAAGGGGGTTACATTGACGATAATTCCGCAGCGGGCATAGGTTGATTTCCCCAGACAAACGGTAAGTACACTCCTTGGGATGCGGAAATACTCTACAGTGCGGGCCAGCGCAAAGGAGTTTGGTGGAATCACGCAGACATCCCCCTGATAATCGACCATCGAATTGGTGGCAAAGTTCTTGGGGTCAACCGTAGCAGAATACACATTGGTAAATATTTTATATTCATCCGTTACCCGGACATCATACCCATAAGAAGAAACTCCATATGAAATGACCCCATTGCGAACTTGTTCCTCAGCAAAAGGTTCGATCATGCCGTGCTCAGCAACCATTTTTCGGATCCAGTGATCAGGTTTTAATCCCATTTTTGCCTCCTTGAGCAGCCAATGAATGGGGGAAGTTTACCATGACTTTTTCACGCGTTAAGGCCATGAATATTTAAAAATTGCAAGCCCAGAGTTCTGTCTCTGGGCTTGCATAAAAACAGCATTGAATTCTTCAGTTCAAATACTCACGAGCTGCTTCGACAACGGCGTCGATGCTGATATCGCTGCTTACCTCAATGACTTCATCGTTCACAACCATGGTGCCAACAAAATATGGACCTTCGGCGTCACTCCAATCTTCAATCAGGAGTTCGATCTCACCCAGAGAAATGATCTCATTAGCATATTCATTGGCAATCTCTTCGATAAACGCTGCCATCTCTGCATTATATGCGCCCAAGGAATAGATATCCACAAAACCTTGGTCAGTTTCCTCGGTCGAGATCAGCTCTTCATCCGCGTAGTATTCATCTTCCCAGCCTTCATCCCAACCTTCATCGCTGCTGGCAATGGGGTAGCTGTCTTGCTCTGGAAGTGCTGTGCTGCCAGAGAGATAGCCATGGATCCAAGAATCATAGCTGGCCACTCGGGTATAGACCCCGTATCCGCCAGGAAGACCACAGCCATCGCCCCAACTGACCACACCAGCCAACCCCCAATTGTCCCCATCTGGGACAACCAGGGGGCCGCCGCTGTCGCCGTCGCAGGCATCTGCGCCGCCGCTATCCAATCCTGCACAGATCACGGTGTTGTCTACGTCTCTGCCGTATGTGGCTTCACATTGCTGGTCGGTGATGATGGGAACTGAAACACCATGCAAATTGTCGGGATAGAATTCATCGCCTTTCTCGGGTATTAATCCCCAGCCAGTGACGCGCGCCTCTGTGGAAGCATCGTCCAAATATTCTGTGGCGTTGGTGACCAGGGGTATCGGCTGCCCAGCAGTTGCTGGTGTGGCTAAATGGATCAGAGCAATATCATGAAATTCAGAATAATCGGGATGCATGATCAAGTGGGTGACATCAATGCGTTCGCCTTGACTGCTGCTCAGTTGGTAGCGACCGACAACCACATCCACTTCGGCAGCGCGCATATCTTCGATGCAGTGCGCGGCAGTCAGCACCCATTGGGGTGCGATCAGCGTACCACCGCAGAAAGTGCCGTCGTAAGCATCGATCCCATCATCGACCAGGGCGACCATCCAGGGTTGTTCGCCTGGAGTTGCTTCGGTTTTGCCGGTGACACCATACTCAAAGTAATCATCGTTATCTGCGTCGTGACGATATTGAGTTGAATTTGATTCTGAGGTGTTGATTTGTGCCGCAAATCCGACGATCAAAAACAGAACGCTCAGAATGAGCAAGATTCGGATTGGAATATAAGTTTTCGTTTGCATGGCTACCTCCAAAATGAGCTGAATATGGCTACATTGTAGAGAATCGCAAACAAAAACACATCGGGCTGGAGGGGTAAATTAATATGGGACTTTAGGCGGATGAGATTGTAAATAAATTGAAGCCGTAGGGGGATGAATCCGGTTAGGCATCTTTGCTTCCAAGCCCGATTCATCGGGCGTTGTTCGGTAGCACGAGGAATTCATCCCTGTGCGTGGCCGGAGCGGAATGTCGCAACAATTTAGAGATCAACAAAATAAGTGCTGTTTTTTAGCCAGGCTCTACCACCCACTTGCTGAAAAAACAGCCTCTAGCAGCGCCGAACGCTCATCCGGAGTCATCGGGCGTGGGCGGGCATAGTCCACAAACATGATGGTCAACAATTCGGTACTGATATGGCGACCATCATAAAATATATGCCTGTCGATGAAACCTTGTCTTGTCCCGGCGCTGACATCAAATTGATCAAAAAAAAGATTACCCAAGCCATGATGAACTAAACTCCCATACGAGAATTCCAACGCTTGGGGGTGATGCGCCTGGCTGCCACTGACGATTATCGCGCCCTCTGCTGTCAGACGTCGCGCGTCGCGCTGCTGGTTAGCCTGAGCAGAGTAGGTGTAATATTCGAAGTGTTGGAAGGTCACTATGGGCAGAATGCCTTCATCGCCCAGGCGCTCGACCTCGCTGGTCAGCCAGTTAAAATCGCAGCCCACTGCGCCCGGGTTCGATTGGTTGGCTCCAGCGTAGCCGCCTCCCTTGGCATTACAGCCAATAAAGGCCAGTCGGTTGCCATTATGTTCAATGATCGCAGCTCGCCGACCTTCTTGGATATTTGCCCCGCCGCCGTAAGTCAGCCAACCTTCCTGTTCGTATAAATCCAGCGTGTGCAGCATGGCACCCGCACCCCAATCACCAAAATGGTCGCCAGTCAATTCGACGATATCCGTGCCAACTTCTTCCAGCAGGCCGATATATTTGTCACGGCTGCAGAAACGCATATCTTGCTGCACTGGGTTCGGGTAAGGGCAATCTGCGGCGAAAGGCACTTCGTTGCTGATGTGGGTGATGTCGGCGCCCGCTAACCAATCCACGATATCCTGGGCCGGATATGTCACCCCCTCACGTTCCATGGTGAAGGCCGTTGCTCGTACTAAGGCGGTCACGCCGGTCATCACCAATGTGGTCAATTTTTCTGGATTTCGGTTACTCTCAGGGATGGATAAGCCTTTGGGAAGTTCGCCGATCAGCGAGATGGGGATAGATAATTCATAATCGTTGCTATCGAAATCTTTATGGATGGGAGAGATACCGTCAATTTCTAGCACTTTCCAACGGGGAAGTAA
>CAYQQX010000146.1:0-12035 GCA_964419495.1 uncultured Anaerolineales bacterium | reverse complement strand
TCCAGCATGTGAGGCACTACCGCGTAACAAAGGCGCACCGCACTCATCAGGGTTAGATTGCAGGCAGCTTCCCAATCCTCTGCTTTGAGGGAGAGGAAATTGCCTGGAGGTGGGCCGCCAGCATTAACGAAGAGGATATCGATCTGCCCGAATTCATCGAGTGTTGCCTGAACAAGTTCATCAATGTGAGCTTGTTGGGTGATATCACCTTTGATAGTAAGAATTTGGGCGCCGGTTTCTTCTCGGATTTCGTCAGCAGCAGCCTCGAGCGCCTCGCTGCGAGCACTCATTGCTAGGTGCGCGCCCTCGCGGGCGAGGGCGAACGCGGTGGCCTTACCTAATCCTTTTGAAGCGGCTGTCACAATAGCAACTTTACCAGTAATGCCAATATCCATGATAAATTTCTCCTTTTGTTTTTGTGTCTTCTCAACCTCGAACCGAGGTAGCCCGTAAAAAGGGTGATCTAGCTACCAAGTTTGCACTAGCAAGCGAGCTGCCCACTTTATTCCGACGCCAGTTCTGTCAAGTCTCTCTCTCGCAACATGCGACGTCGCCAACGACTGATTAATGGAACGACATACGGCAGCAATCGCAAGTTGTAATAAGGGGGCAAGATCGGAACGCCGATGAGATCACCAAACGAAATCAACACGAAAAGGTGTTCCATATCGGCGCGCTGACGTCTGAACATCAAGACGGCGTCGTAGATCATCATGCCGTACATGATCTCTTTGAAGGTACTCCAATAATTTTTGATTCTCTCTCGTAACTTTGACATTTTTTGCTATCTGGACTATCCTTATCCAAGAAGTGAGTTGAACAGTGATTTGCTAAACAGGAGGTTGGTGTGGATACAGGACAGTGGTTTATTATCGGCTTGAGCATCTTGCTGGGCGCATGGTATTTCGTAGGGGCGATGATCAACCGCCGGCGCGGAGTGGCTACTTATCACTGGCTGCGGGAAGGGTTGGCGCAGGTAGGTAAGGTCAGTGAAGCCAAATGGATCGGTTCAGCCGGCTCTGGCGCTCGGATGACCGTTACTAAGGCTGATAAACCCTACAGACGTATCGAAGCGATTTTCTTGCTCGAGTCCCGCGAGATTATGCCAATCTGGTTGTTCAACCGCTTGCGTGATAAACAGGATGAGATGATTCTGAAAGCCAATCTGAGACAGGTGCCCTCTCAAGAGCTGGAATCCGCTACCCAAGGGAATCGCAAGCTCAAGGATTTACTCTCAGCTTCAGGGGAGAACCAGACTCCCTTCGAGCTGGTTCCTGCTCCCGAGGGTTTTGATATCATCCGCAGGGGTAAACAAGATGAAGAACGTCTTGAAAGCTTGCGGGGATTCCTGAACAAACACAGTGATGCGGTTATGCAATTCTCGCTGCGGCGGCAGATGCCTCACTTAATCCTGCGGGTAAAACTGCCTTCCCTACAAAATTCTCCAGCCGAAGAATTCCTTTCAGAGTTGAGCGGTTTGCTCTCCTCAACTCAATGACAAGTTAATTTTTTTAAAGATCTGAGTACTTCTTGAAAACCTTCGTCTGGACACCAGCCGCTCAGTTCCAGCTTAATTTGGCGTTCTGATGCCGGACATTCGAATTCCACGATCATAAAGGTTACTGTATGGCGCTGCCAGGGGAGGCCGCGCCGCTTTTCTTTCCAGCGCAAGGGGGCGGTGTGGCCACCAATATTTACGGTTTCGCCCTTAATTTCGCGATGTGTATTACGCAGAGGACGAGTCGAGATTGCCAATTCCAGTGCCCAACCTCGCTCAGTTTCGTAGATCACATACCAGGCCTCCCCCGAAGCCACCCATTTACGTGATCGTCGCTCGTGGGTGGCGTGGATTTCCGGGCGGCTTACCCCAGGGGCAAGTTCCCAATGTGGGGGCAGTTTCAGGGTCAGAAAGAGTGACTCTCCCAAGAGTAAATTCTCTGCGAAAATCTTATGGCTGACGAGTTCTATGGTCATGCGGAAATCCTGTCTAAAAGGTGACTGTCACCTCAGTTACCTCTCATTGTGGGGTCACTCGTCTGCACTCTCGTCGAGCGTGACCGGTTCTTGTGGAGCTTCATCAGCCAACAAGGCCAGGGTAGCTTCGAGAATTCTGCGCTGTTGGCTGGCGTCATGGGGCTTCCCTAAACTCATACCGCGGGGCATACTGGTGAAAGTGACTCGCGGGGGCATGGTCAGGCGTGTGACGCCACTGCGCCAACTGGTTAGCGTTGTAGCGATCCCTTCCATTTCTAAAGCTCTGGCAATCAGTCCCACGGACTGGGCGCAAAGCGGTCAGGCAGGCACCAGCAGAGCGGCGTGAGCAGCCTCTTTTTTAGCCGCTGAGATGATCAGCGGTATCGTTTCGGCAATCAGGCGGGTAGCATCCGGTTGGTAGCCATGGAAGCTGATCACGTTGGGGGACAGTTCCCCAATGTTGCCCTCAGCGACCATATCTTCCAGAAGCCGCAGGGGGATCAGCACCTGCCTGTCGGCATCCACAGCTGTGTGATCGTAGTGGTCGTGGGCCATCGCCAGTGTGCTCAGAGGCGTGGAAGATGGATAGGTGCGTATCGTGTAATCTCCCAAAAGATCGGCAGCATCATAAGGCTCTTGGGACTCTGCTAGATAACTTCCTGCTGAGGTGATTAAAACCAGTCGACTCCGTGATAGGTCAACTCCAGACCCTTCTGGGGCATCCTTGTTCTTGGGGCGTTTGTAGATTTTCCAATTACATTCGCCAGTCTTTTGATAGTGGGCCAGCCAGCCACTTTGAAATTCAGCCAGCCATTGTTCTTCGTTCTCAAGGATTTTCATCTCTTTCCTCAGGTGAATAGCAGATTAGCAGTTCGAGTCAGCATCTCGACACCCCGAATTTCAGTTTCAAATAAGGGTAGGACAGCCCGCACCATTTCATCGAAGCGCTCCTCGATCTCGACCATGTACTCATCCTGCATGGCTACTCGATTGAGAACGAATTGATCGGCATCATTACTGATACCATCTTTGTCGATCAGCATGTTGACAACTACGCCGCCAACCGGGATGCCGAATTCATGGAACCAGTTGATGAATCTCCTGATCACAGCGATGGGCAGCGCTTCTGGTAGCGTAACAAAGAAGAAGGCTGTTTTTGCAGGGTCTGTGAGCAACTCTTTGGCATGTCTCATGCGCTCTTGGAAATCCAGCAGATAATCCATGAGCGGGTCTTTTTCTTCCTCTTTTGCTTTCTTGGTATAAGAGAGGCTGATGCGCATTTTCTGGGCTTCTTTGCGGCTCTCCATCATCTTGTTGACCCACAGTGAATAGACAGATGACATACCTAGCAGCCTGCGGGCGTTTGCCGTGGGGGCTGTATCGAAGACGTACACATCGTATTTGTCATCGAACATGATATCGATCATATTCTCGAACATGGCTGATTCCTCGAAGGCTGGATTCATGGTTGCCGACTCGATGAATTCATCCGCTTTGCCGCGAATCTCGGCGAATTTGAGGAAATAATCGATCTTCTCGCGGATTTCTACCTTTGATCGCTCGATCGTGTCTTTGGTGTCGATCTCGTAAGCCCACAGATTCGGCACGCCTTCGACCGGGGTCTCTTTTCCGAATACATCTTGATCGAGCATACCAGAAACGCTATGGACGGGATTAGTAGATGCCAATAGGGTGCGCTTGCCCATCTGGGCGAAAGCCACTGCAGCAGCTCCGGCGAGAACGGTTTTGCCGACGCCGCCTTTGCCGCCAAAGAATGTGTATTTCAGGTCTGGCTTGGCCTCTGAATATTGCATCATGCTCTGTTGAATTTTGATCTCGCTCATCTTAGAGTGCCTCCTCCCCGAACATTACCTGGGCCATGCGCTCGATCATTGGCAGGCCCGTTATATCTCGTTCCATCTCCTGCACATTGGCCAACACATCCTGTCCGAATAGATCATCGATCTTATGAAGATATTTCTGCTGCATATCGAAGCGGTTGCGCAGGTATTCAGGGACGCTGGCCGATTCCATCAGGTTGGCTGGTAGCACCCGGTTGGTGATGTAGCCGCTGATGGGTACATCATATTTGCTGAAGAGCTCAGAGGCGTTCTGGGTATCGATCAAGATCATCTCTTCAGGAACCAGCACGAAGAAGAAAGCGGTTTTCTCTTTATCGGTCAGGATACCTGAAGATGTGGAGATGCGGTATTTGATATCCTGTAATTCCTCGAGGATTTTGTCTTCCTCAAGTTCCTTGCCGCGCGAAATCCGGGCTGCCATCTGCTCGTACTCGCGCATCTCCTCACGCAGATTGGTGATCTTGCTGATCCATTGATCGTAGACGCTGGCCATGCTTAGATAGTACAGAGCATGGCCCAATGGAACCAGATCGTAGATGTAATAATCATATTCGCCAGCCACAACAATATCGACAACCTGGTCGAAGATTGCTGATTCTTCCATGGCTGGTTCTGCAGAGGCTGCCTGGATATAAGTTTCGATCTCCTCCGGGATTTGGTCAAAGCCGTACATATCCAGGATCTTCTGGCGGATCTCATCTTGATAGGCTTGGATGTGTTGATCGGCATCGATTTCCTGAGCGAACAGGTTAGGCATAATTTCTACCGCCCCTTTGCCGTAGATATCTTGCTGGAAAATGTCGGATAGGGAGGCTTGCGGATCAACTGAAAAAACCAGTACGCGTTTACCTTGTTTTGCAAGCCAATATCCAGTAGCGGCAGAAAAAGTGGTCTTTCCCAGGCCGCCTTTGCCACCAAACATGATATAGCGACGTTGGGGGTTATCGCGAAATGCTTTTGTCAAAGACATTGGTCACCTCATGCCAGCGCGTCAGCTAAGTCCTTTTCACGCAGCATTCTGCGCTTCCAGGTTGCAATTTGCGGCACAACATAGGGCAGCAGCCGCAGCGAATAGTAGGGCGGTAGGATAGGAACGCCCAATAGATCACCCATGGTGATCAATATAAAGAGATGTTCCATGCTGCCGCGCGTTTTCAAGGCCTGGCGCGTTGATTCATGGGATGCCATTCCATAGATGAAATCAGACAAAATTATTGCGACCTTTTTCAGAAAGGATTGCTTTTCTTCTTCAGTCATAATGAATCTCTCCTATTTTTCGACGAATTTCGTTTCGTCTGCGTAACATCAATTGGTAAATAAACATAATTATAGTCGAAGCTTAGATCTAGCCTGGTAGCGTTTGAGAAAGCAAGAATTCAACACGTTCTTGCAGCTTTTTGGATTGCAGATGTTTGCCTGTGAGCACTTCCTTTTGATTGACGATAATCGCGGGAAAGGAACGTATCCGGTAACGGAAAGTGATCCATATCCCGCCGAGTGACCAGGGGTTCACCCATCGAATTCGAATCCTACCAGGATATCTCCTGGCCAGATAACCAATTGTGCGTTCAAGATCGGATGCAGCCCTTTGTGTTTTTGAAACCGTGTCTTTTAAACCCGCTTCGGCAAACACTTCCTCGATAAAGATGAAACCAGCCGGAACGTGATGGTCAAGACTGTTCGTTGGAGCAACGATGAGCAAATTAATCATTTAGATAAAACCGAAAAATTACCTTGATCTATACTCCGTATTTTGTTATGGCCAATTGCAATTCTCTGATGGGCTAGGGATCACGGGGTTGGTGATAGATGTCGCTCGATGAGGTCCACAACTTCGCTTTCATCCATTCCGTGATATTTTTCGTTGCCTACCAGAAAAGCTGGGTATTTTCTAATTCCTTGGCGTATCGCTTTCCACATGGCTTGTGGCGATTGTGCGTCAATGAGTTTTATCACCAAGCGCCCCGCGAAACGTTCGGTAACGTGGAAGATCAAATCAGATAGCCGTTGCCAGCCTTCCATCCATTCGGGAGGGTAAGACTCCAAATCTGCTTGATGAACTTTATCCCCGATGCCAACGCCATCGATGAAGACTTGGCAATGAGAACAATGGTTCATGCTCCCAAGTACATGGGTGACAACTTCAACCTTTAATGGTTCAGCCATAACAATCTTCATCTAAGATCAGCGTATGTGGAAGTGCGGGTAAGGCACACATGGAGTAAAGAATTTGGGGGAGGGCAGAAGCTGATCCCTCCCCCAAATGGGTTTGTGATTAGATGGTGCTAGTCGCCAGCAGGTGCTGGAGCTACACCAGCTTTTGCCTGATTGAAGGCTTTGACGCCATCCATGAACAGCAGTATTGCTGCGACGACCATGTACAGGCCAAAGGCGGCTGTGATCACGTTGCCGATGATGAAGCCAGCTCCTGCGTCTGGGCCGGCGTTGACGATGCCCTTCCAAATGGCGTTGTAAACTGAGACGTACAACAGCGCCGCCACCGTAGTGACATACATGAACATGCCGGGCCAGAACGACCAATTGGTTGGTTTGGCTTCCTTTGCCAGCCAGATGGAGATCAGCAGCAGAGACATGCCGGCGAAGAGCTGGTTGGAGCCGCCGAACAACGCCCAGATCCATTGCCAGAAACCAAAAGTGATCAGGAACAGCGTCAGCAATACGGCAACCAGCGAACCAACATGAGGGCTCTTGAAGGCGGGGATCGCATCGCCGAGGAGTTCTGCGCTGGCAACCCGCATGAAGCGCAGCACGAGCTGCATCACGGTCAGCGCCATTACCACCAGGAAGATCATGCCGACAGCGCCCCCAAATGCCTCTGGTATGCCCAGCGCCCCCATGAATTTGGCCATCCCGGTTGCGAATACGCCGCCTGCCCCTGCGACCAGCTTGTAGCCCTGGGCGGGGTCATATTTGCCGGCAGCCACACCGATGGTTGCAGCGAAAACAATGGACAACACAGCCAGCACAGCTTCGGTGTACATAGCGCCGCCACCAACAGGTAGGGCGTCGGTTTCACTCTCAAGCTGTCGAGCCGTTCCGGAAGTGGAAACCAGCGAGTGCCATCCAGAAATTGCACCACATGAGATTGTAACGAACAACAGGGGCCATATCGGTCCCAAGTGGGGTTGGAAGGCGGTGACAAAGGCTGGAATTTCAAAGCCTGTATTCACTGAGCCAGAAAAGGTGGCAATCACAATGCCGATGATAGAGCCGACGATACCCAATATAACGAACCAGAAGCTGGTGTAGTTGACCGGTTGGGCAAATCGCCAGATCGGCAGCACTGACCCCAGGTAACAGAAGGCTAACATGATAATGGCCCAGAAGAAGTTCGCCCAGGTCATGTCGCCATAGCCCAAAGGACGGGCAAACAACACGCCAGTCTCGGGATCACCAGCGATGCCGTTGATCGCGCCGATGATTCCCTGTGCGCCCGAGGTTGTTCCCAGCCAAATACCGACCAAGGCAATACCCACGGTCACGATTGTGGTCAGAAGCAGGTCTTGTTTCCAGCGGTAGGTCATCTGGCCGGCCAGGATGCCCGCTAAGATGAGGATCAGGAACCCTACAGGGACGGTAGGAATAGCCAGCAAGGGAGCAATCAGTGCGCCAAAGGCACCCATGATCAGCAGCAGGTAGATGTACATGAACGAGAGCAACAAAGATCTTGCCCGCGGGGAGATCAGCTTGTAGGACAATCCACCCAAGGTCATACCTTCATGTCGCATAGCTAACATGGATGATGCGTAATCCTGCACCCAACCGATGAAGAATACACCAAGAATAACCCAAGCTAAGGACGGGAGCCAACCAAACTGGACCGCGGCGATGGGTCCCACAATAGGGCCCAGGGCGGCGATCGACTTGAACTGATAGCCAAATAAGACACTACCACTGGCTGGCATAAAGTCCACTCCATCGTTGTACATTTTTGCCGGAGTGGCACGATTGGGGTCGGCCTGGATGATGTCGCGATCAACCCTTTTGGCATAGTATCGGTAACCCAATACAACGACAACAATTGTGAAAACTAACGTTCCGAGTGCCATACTACTTCCTCCTTAACTAAATTACTAGAGATAAGAAAAAATGCTGCGGTGATGCTTCTTCGTTTCTATTAGGAATAGCTACCTCCTTTCTCTGGTGAATAAAAAAACGCCACTGATGATCTTTATAGGATCATGAGTGGCGTAGCACAGGTGGACATCTTTAGAGGATCAAAGATATCTATCGTGTGCCAGATTGCAATAACCATACAAACAAGAGATTGCTTGTGCATATATGACTGCTATGAAAAAACGAAATGTAATCTGGGGTGACGTAGACCACGATGCTTGCTGTTTCTTTATAACACAAATATTGAGCCAGCGTTTCGTTGTTTATAGTTTTCTAATCTGTTCGTGAAATTATCAACAATTTGGATATAGAAATAAATCTTGCTTCCGTTGGAGCATGATTGGAGCGCTCGATCGACCCCCAGCTGTTAAATGCGCTCAGTCCAATTAGGATGAGCATATTTTTCTTCAACAAGCGCTTCCGCTTCAGCTAGCTCAGATGTTGTCAGATCAGCTGGCTCGAAAGTCAGATTAAAGGTTTTTGAAAAGGCCTCCGCAACTGCTTCTGCGACATGATCCCAGGTGATCCCTGGTCCCATGGCCGTTTCGATTGTTGTGGCCCGCCTGAGAAGACGTTTACCCGCTATTTTGCGATCTTCATCTGATTGGAAAACTAAAGCTTGTGTGATCCGGGTCAGATCGCCTTGGAGCGGAAGGGTTCCATGCTGTAGCACGCCGGCTTTCTTGCGCGCCTGGGCACTGCCGATCAACTTTTTACCGTTTACAGTGATTTCGTAGTGGGAGGGGATTTCGAAGCAAACGGGCTCTTGGGTGGTAGAGTCCGCTCCACTTTTGGGCAATGCTTCAGCGGGCAATTTCAAAAGCTGTAGAGCTTCCAGTAACCCTTCCGACAATCTTCGGTAGCTCTCGATTACGCTGCCCGCAAACCTGGGCTCATCGTGAGGACCGATGACTGAGTAGGTTATTTCGTCAGTGTGTAAAATTGCTCGTCCACCAGTGATGCGTCTCACCACCTCCCAGCCGTGCTGGTCGAGTCGTTTGAGATCAACGTCGCTGAATGGCTGCGCATAGCCAAGTGATAGGCAAGCTGGATCCCAGGCGTAAAGCCGTAATGTAGGTGGCACTTCGCTTCGGCCGACTGCCTGGAGAATGGCTTCGTCGATGGCCATATTCCAGGCGCCTTTTGCAGGGGTTGTTTGGATAAGGCGCCAGGTTCTAGGTTGAAAATTCATCTAGTGTCCCAAGGTGTTTATTGAAACCAGTCATAGATGATGGATTGGTTTAGATCAACGGGAGATCTTTGTGGCCGAATCAAGTTCGGCAAATGCCTTTTGACCGATTTCATTTGGAAGGGGGAGTAACGGTGGGCGAACGGACCATTTTGGGAATTCATACATGCGATGCATAAGTTGTTTCAGGACAGTTGCATAAGGTTGATAATTTTCCATGACATCGCGCCAGGCATTGAGTTGTCCTTGGGTTTCTGGGTCTTCACCGCCGTTTTGATAGGCGTCCCAAACTTTGCGCAAACTCGGCGAGTAAAGATTGGCCATGGCTGTGATACACCCGGCTGCCTGATTCTGCATGGCGAAGCTTAGTAAACGATCATTTCCAGTTAACACCGTTAGATCATGACCGAAAAATTTACCAAGTTGCTCAGCATGTTTTGGGTCCCCAGTGGAATCTTTGACGCCATAGAACTGTTTGGGATACGAATCTTTCAATTTGGAAAGCAATTCGAAGCTTAATCCAACACCAGAAACTGCGGGGATATGGTAGCCAAACATTGCGCCGTCAGACGGCATTGCTTGCTCGATGATCTTTTTAAACCAAGCGAACAAACCCTCATCTGAAACATTGCGAAAATAGTAGGGGGGTAATACGACAACGGCATTAAATCCCAGGTTGAATGCCTCGCGCGTCAAGCTTACTGTTTCTTCGAGACTGGGTGTTCCAGTTCCAGCCATTAATCGGAAGTCGGGGAAATCTTGGCGAACTTTCGTTGCGGCTCGAAAAATAGCAGTCCGTTCCTCTGGAGCAAAAGAAGGTCCCTCACCGGTTGTCCCTAACAATAACGTCCCATGACAGCCCCTTTGGGCATAGAATGACAACAAAGATGGAATGGCGTCCAGATCGGGCGAGAAATCTTCTTTTTGTGGGGTAAGCGCGGCAGCATAAACTCCAGCAAAATCTAACAATGACATGGGTCGCTCCTCATGAATTAGCTACATTTGGAAACTAATGATACTCCCTTGTAACTCAAAATTCAACATCACGAATCCCTACATTTTCTAAGACAAATCAGAGTTAATTATTGATGTTACGTAAGCTAAAGAGAATCTCCCTGGCAATAGGGAGTCGGGGGCGAAGCCCCCACCCCCTATTGCCAGGGAAACCTCGCTACGTGTGCGTAACATGAGTTAATTAGATGGATTGCGAGAAAATTAACTTAATGAACAATCGAAGCGTATATGGTTAATAGACTTGACAAAACAATTTGGCTTGTCTATACTGTTAACGTTCTTAACAATCAGCACATTCAGCAGCATTGGTCTTTTGAAAGGATCTGTTTTGTATCAACCAAATGGGTTGTATCCGGAACTAAAGAAAAATTCAAATAAGCACACTGTTCTGAATCTGGTCCGTTTCACACCTGGGGGAATTTCTCGAGCAGATCTCGCACGTCATTTAGGACTGAGCAGAGCTGCCATCACTGCAATTGTCAATGATTTATTAGTAAATGAACTCGTTCGTGAGACCGTCGATGGCCCGATTACGGGTGGTCGTAGACCAAAAATGCTAGGCATTAACCCCAGCGGAGGTTATGTAATTGGTGTTGATATCGGCGCGACACACATCGGCCTGCTTTTGACCAATTTGTCTGCTCAGGTGCTGCATGAAATCGAAATTCCTTTCCAAGTCAGCCTGGGTCCCGTAGCTTGTTTGGCAAAAACTGACGACCTCCTTAGGGAATTGCTTGCTAAAGCTGATCTAACTTTGGATGATGTGGATGCCATCGGCGTTGGTATACCTGGTCCTGTAGTAGAAGAGGCTGGCGCGGTTATTGCGCCTCCTATTATGCCTGGTTGGGATCACTTTCCTATTCAGACACACTTGCACAAATTATGGAATTGTCCGATATCCCTAAACAATGACGCTGAACTTGGGGCAATTGGGGAATGGGCATATGGCGCCGGACGAGGCGAGGATCACCTACTCTACATTAAGGTTGGGTATGGTATTGGCGCAGGTTTACTCATTGAAGGGAGTATTTATCGAGGTGCCACAGGGAGTGCGGGTGAGATTGGGCATATTACGATTGTGGATCAGGGCCCCATCTGTACATGTGGCAATCGCGGCTGTTTGGAAGCATTAGCAGGTGGCCGGGCAATTGCAGAGCAGGCGCAACTAGCTGTTAAAAATAGTAATGGCCGTCGAACGCGATTATCTCAGATTGATCCAGTCGAAAGTATTTCATCATATGATGTTGCCTCTGCAGCAAGGAGGGGCGATTTAAAGGCTCAAGAGATTATTGCTGAAGCTGGCAATTATTTAGGAATCGCGATCGTTAATTTAATCAATGTCGTCAACCCTGGAATGATTGTTATTGGCGGCGGTGTAGCTCAAAATGGAGATCTATTTTTGGAGCCCATCCGACGGTCTGCTAATGAACGAAGTTTGCCCGCTGCCGCACAGAATTTGAGAATTACCGCTGCGACGCTCGAGCGTCGCTCGACTAGTATGGGGGCTATTGTTCAAGCACTGACGATTGCATTGGCAAAAAAGTCGAACCAATAGTTGCAATGAAAAGGAGGTGATGCCTGCCGGAAAAAGACAATTCAACTTCAACCAAATCGTTTTAGTCTAAAAATTTTCTTACAAGGAGAAAGAAGACCATGAATTTTAAAAGAATCGCATTGATTCTGACTACATTGCTAATCCTTTCTTCCCTGCTGCTGGCAGCTTGCCAGCCCGCCGTGGAAGAACCCGCCGCTGAAGAACCTGCTGCGGAAGAGGAGATGGCAGAAGAAGAAGCCATGGGCACGTACTATGGAGGTGTGCAAAAATAAGATCCCATTTTTGAAATGGTCTGGAAGAATCG
>CAYQQX010000145.1:0-12038 GCA_964419495.1 uncultured Anaerolineales bacterium | reverse complement strand
TAAGACGGATTGCAAAGTTTAAATTTGATATTTTAAGACTCTTCACTAGCTAAAACTGAGCATCACCTTGACTGAGCACATAATAGCTGCGCGGATGTTCTGTATGCTCAAAGGCAAAATCGGTGACAATATAACCATTCGCGAATAAGCTTTCAAAAATCTCACGCGTTTGAAGCCGCCATGCAAGAGCAATATCTGGAGCAGATTCCTTGATTGTCTGGATATTAGAGGGGATTTCGACAAGTAACAGTGAAACAGGGTAGTTTGGATGAGGGGCTGAATAAGGCGCCGGTGCAACAATATCATTGGAGTACACTGCTGGGTTAACAACCAACGCACCTGCACTGGTGAAATGGTCTAGCCCAAGCCGGTGGCGACTCTCCTCCCTTAAGCGATTTTCCACTCGTGTTGTATTCACCCACCAATCTACTTTGAAGCGGTCAGATGGGATGCCAACATTTAATCCATCGCGCATCTCTCCGTAATACTCAGTTATGTATGTATTACAAATTGCACCCAACTTGAAAATATTAAAGTTGGCATTCCGACTTTCCAAAGGATCGTAAGTCCAAATGATGCGGTCAAGGCCTTGGCTTCGCACCATTTGCCACTGCGCGCGTTTCAACCTGAAACCTAAACCTCGGTCACGGTAATCCAGGTGAATGCCCGCCATATGCGAGGCATGCTTCGGACGAGGATTTTCCGATGTTTCATCTAAACCTGGAAATCCAAACACAAACCCTACCAATTGCTCGTTATCATAAGCACCGATAAGGATTCCACCATTATTAGAAACTGCCCGAAGAATATGTACAGGGACAATTTCGGTCTCATTCCCTGGCCAAACAAATCGCTGCAGTTCTTCAACTGCAACCATATCTTCAGGATTCTCGATCAATCGAATATCAATATCAGCCATATCACCCTCGTCGACGAAAAGCACTTCGCAGCAAATTTAAACGCCAATCTTGCCTATCTAAATAAGCAAGGCGATGAGAGAATCGTGAAGGCATAAGGTTAAAAACTCGCGGAATTGTGTCTAATGGACAGGTTCGATTCGTAGCCATATAATCAAGCCAATATACTGATATTGGGGATGCTGGAAGCGTGTATTCAAAAAAAACTGTCAGAGCACGTAAATAGGGTGGAGATATCGATACCAATGAGCGATTGACACCCAGTTTAATCATCAAAGCTTCAACAACCTGACGTAAGGTTAAATATTCGGGGCCTCCAATTTCAAATACCTGTTGTCGAGTGTTATCTTCTTCTAACGCCCAAGCCAGGCAGGTGACCAAATCTTCTACCCATATTGGTTGGATAACTGTATCACCATCACCGGGGAGCAAGAAAAGAAAGGGGAATGAAGATAATATTTGTGCCAAGGATGTTGTAAAGCCATCATTGGGGCCAAAAACAATTGCTGTTCGCAAAATCGTGAAATCAATACCGCTTCGGCGAATATGCTCTTCGGCAATGGCTTTCGCCTTCAAGATTGGATACGCTGAAGCACGGTCTGCACCGAGATGGCTGAGGTAAAAGAATCTATCCACGCCGGCATCACTTGCAGCACTGAGAACGGTCTGTGTGCCCCGCACATCAACATCCAACAGGTCTGCTTCAACCCCACTTCGCTCGACTCCTGCCAGGTGATAGATCGTATCTACCCCAATCAGTGCAGCACGCAAACTACGCTCGTCTCGCAGTCCAGAAACTGCAACTTCCACCGGGACTCCAACCGGCAAGCGCGGGGATTGCTGTGAAGGGCGAATCAATGTGCGAACTTGATGACCCGCCTCTACAAGGTGTCGGATTAATGCCTGGCCAATGAAGCCTGTTCCACCCGTTACAAGGATCATGGGGCGCATTATAGCACGTCAATCCTGGCACGCGCCTTGCACCAAATAGTCTAGTAGTCGCGTTGCCTGATAGTCATTTCGTCAGCACGATACCCGACTACACACCCGGACGACCAACTGACCAACTGACCAAACTATTATGAACCGCCTCGGCTTCCAATACTTCCCAGATACACTTCACTACCAAAATAGCGACCTACAAACCTGGTTACCAAAATTGGAACAGCTTAATGCGAGTTGGTTGGTTTTGCAAACACCTGTGACAAGGGCGCTCCCTGAAAATTTCATTCTTGGGCTTCAACAGGCCGCCATCCAACCCATCTTACATTTCAATTTTTCTCCAGAAAATATGCCTTCAGGCAGAGATTTCGAGGTGCTCTTCAATGTCTACGCACGTTGGGGCGTTCAATATATTGTGCTATTCGATCGACCAAATATGCGCACCACCTGGGGAGAAACATCATGGGCACAGAGCGATTTAGTGGAACGCTTTCTAGATTACTATTTACCCCTGGCAGAATCCGCCATCAAATATGGGTTATGCCCCATCTTTCCACCACTGGAACCCGGCGGAGACTATTGGGATACAACTTTTCTCAAACTGGCATTAGAAGGCATGAACAGGCGCGGGCATCAGGCGTTGCTCGATAAAATCATTATTGGATGCTATGCAAAAATATCTGACCGTCCGCTTAATTATGGTAAGGGGGGACCGGAGCACTGGCCTGGTGCACAGCCTTATCTCACCCCAAAGGGAGAACAAGACCAGCGCGGCTTATACATCTTCGATTGGTATGATGCAATCATTAAATCTGTGCTCTTAGAACCACGCCAAATTTTTCTTTTTGGATTAGGGTCTACACATCAACCTGAGAAAACTTTCCAGGTGGCACAGCTTCTGCGCGGAGATAAGGTTGAAAGCTTGGACCCTATTCCTGATATTGTGTTGGGAGGCGCATTCTGGCTTTTGGCTGCCTCCGAGGATAGCTCTAAAGTTTCTCACGCCTGGTATCAGCCCGATGGTTCCGCAGCCCCGTTTGTGAATCAAATACTGCAATCGCAAAGCAAAAAATCACAAGCAGCCTCACCCACACAGGTGAACTCCAACCCAATCAAGCATTATGTCTTACTGCCAGCTTATGAATGGGGTATCCCCGATTACCACCTGGACGCCCTTCGTCCTTACATTAAAAGTCATCAACCTACAATCGGATTTGCGATCGAAGAGGCTGCCAAAGCCCAACGCGTTACCGTGATTGGATCAGAAGAAGAATATTCAGAAGATACTCTTCGGCAATTACGCTCGAAAGGTTGTATCGTTGAACGGATCAGCGGGGATGGCACAACTCTTGCATCAAAAGTAGCTAAGCTGACTTAGCCAACTTACTGGAGTAAAACATGAATTCAAACCCACATACTGCACCTACAAAACCAACAAACATTTCTCAACCGGTACACCAGCCAGTGATCAAAGTGTTGGGCTTAGGAGGCGGTGGTAGTAATGCTGTTGACCGTATGCTCGAGTTAGAGCTGCGAGGTGTGGATTTCATTGTTGCGAATACCGATCAACAGGCACTATACAACAGTAATGCGCCTACAAAGCTTCAGCTTGGCCCTAAACTTACCCGCGGCTTGGGAGCTGGCGGTCGGCCTTCGGTGGGAGAAGATGCGGCTATCGAGAGTCGTGAAGAATTAGCCGCAGCACTCCAAGGTGCGGATATGGTATTCCTGGCAGCAGGTATGGGAGGTGGCACTGGAACTGGGTCTATTCCTATTGCTGCTGAAATTGCCAAATCTCTTGAAATCGTCACTATTGCGGTCGTGACAACGCCTTTTTCATTCGAAATGGGCCGTCGGCAATTGAATGCCATGGAGGGACTCAACAAACTTCAGCAGCATGCCAATACGCTGATCACCATCCCCAACGACAGACTGTTATACGCTAGTCCCAAGGATCTTCCCATCGATACAGCCTTCCGCTTGGCTGATGACGTGTTAAGGCAGGCAGTTCAAAGCATCACGGAGTTAATCACCGAACCAGGCCTGATTAACGTAGATTTCGCGCATATCCGCCGCATGATGCACTTAGGCGGCGGTGCGCTTATGGCGATTGGACATGGGCAGGGAGAGAACAAGGCGCTCAAAGCAATTCAGCAAGCGTTGGATCATCCCTTATTGGAAACGGTTTCGCTTCACCGGGCTGCAGGCATAATCGCCAACTTCACCGCTAGCGATGAATTATCCTTGATGGAAATTGGCGATGCTCTTCTCTTCTTACAAGATCAGGCCAATCCAGATACCGAAGTAGTATTGGGAACTACACCCAAAGAACATATGGGAGATCGAGCACAAGTCAACCTGGTTGTGACGGGCCTGGGTGCACCAACGCTGGAAGAGGTGCTAATGGGAGTTGAAAAACAACACTCGATTTCGACATCAATTCATTCCCCTGCTCCGTTGTCCGTCGAGCACGCTCATTCCAGCCAGGTATCACACCCGGTCCCATCGATTTCATCCTCGGACCTTGATATCCCTGCATTTTTACGTCGCCAAAACCGGGTGATAAATAGCTAAGGATAAGCTGTGGACGCTAAAACTCTCAAAGAAATCACACTCAAAGTTTCACGAAAATTCCCTGAGGTAGCGAAGACCAAGCCTCAGGTCAAGAAACAACCCAAACCTGAGAACGCCAAAGGACGGTTTACGCCTAACACACTGCTGCTCTATAAAACAAAGATGGAAGGTCCTAGAGGCAGATCATTCCCCCGAGTTGTGCGAGTTGTTGTCTCGCCTGAGGGGAAAATTCTAAAAATGACAACTTCAAAATAACCTGATCCCATGAGTATATTACAACGTGTTGAACTAAATTTCTGGCAAATCGTCATTCCCCTTATCAGAGAATCGAGAGTTATCCGATTTTTCGTACAAATACTGTATTTGCTTCTTCAAGTTAAATTACTAAGAAGCTTTTTAATTCCCGCTGTTATTTCAGCAGCATTAGGAATAGTTCTCGGTTATATCGGCGGAGTTTTCAGCACACTTTATTAGTTATATGAAATCGCCAAAGATTTGTTCCATCTCTGTGATCATACTCGCAATCTTGGTAGCTATACCATCTGTTGTTTTCGCTCAAGATGGTCTTCCAGGAACGCCTGGGTTTGGTTTTGGAGCTTGTCTAGATTTAGAGGGACCGCATCTAGAATCCGCGATCCGCATTGCTGAAACTTATGGTTTGGATTGGATCACCATCGATTATGATTGGGCAAAATATTGGCCCCAAGCAACTGCTTCGCCTAATTGGGGAACACTTGACTCCGTAATGAATCATATCCATGGGACAGATATGGCTGTGATGATCTCTATCACTAACGCACCTGCCTGGGCTTTGGACTCTGAGGGGCCAAATAATGAGTGGACAACCCAACTCGCTCTGAGGTTGGCGCGTCGTTACCCCGATGATTTGATTGCCTTAGAGATCTTCCCAGCAGCCAATACAGTTCAAGGTTGGGGGAAAACTCCAAATCCCACGGCTTATGCCCAACTGCTCAAATCGATCCACAATAGTTTGTCAAAAGAGGGATTTTCTAACACACTAATTGCCGCAGGGATCGATCCCTCCACAGGTAAACAAGATGCGCTAGATTTTTTGATGTCGCTTTATAACGAGGGCAATGCCTCATATAGTCCTGTCGTCAGTTTACGCTTGCCAGCTCTTTCTCATGACCCCAAAACACATCCCAACGAAGTCAGTGATCACACACTCAGATTTTATGAAGAAGCTCGCCAGGTAATGCTTGATAATGGACATCAAAACGGCCTGATCTGGGTTACCAGGTTTGACTGGAAAAAAAGTGGGTTATCCGATTCAAACGAACAAGCACTTTGGCTTCAGAATGCCTATCTTACGATGCGATCACAGCTGTACATTGGTGTGGCCTCCTTCTATTGTCTCAACAATACTGATGCAACAACGACACTTCTTTCCAATGATGGAACAGCGACTCCAGTTTTCGATGCTTTAGGAGGCCTGATTGCGGCTGAATACAATCATCTTACCATTACGCATATCATCGATCTAAGTAAATCTATTCAGAAATGTGCACTTAAGTTGGGACAACCATGAAAATTCTGAAATTTTTCGTTTACCTGCTTGTATTCGTCTTTTCATTATTCGCTGGATTCTCTTTAGGGACTGAGCACAATTTACCTTTCCCTGAGATTGCTATCGCAGCCGAGCAGTCTTCAGAACAGCATTCCCAAGATCAAACAGAAACACTATCTGAGCAACAAATACCTGAAGTGCCAGATAGTCCTCCAACTATGGATATCGCCCGCAGTAATAATCTTCTTGTTATTGGGGTGAATGACATTCTTAAAAAAGAGGATTTATTAGAGGCGGTATGGCTTGTTATATTCCACAGAGATGACCCCAAAGTTGACATCATTCCGATATTTCCATCGATAAACGAGGGCGGATTGATGCGCGATTATGACCTGATACGATCATTTTCCATTGATGACGAGGGTATGCCTAACGACGAGTTCTTAGATACAATACACGATAGAGATATCCTCTGGCACAACTACGTACTCTTTGATGAGAAAGCATTGAATGAGATAACCGATTTATTTGAGTTGCCAAAGGCACGCGACGAAGGATATTTGCATAATTGGGAAATCGATCCCAAAGAGTCTTTCAATGGTCAACTCGCTCTATTCGATAAACTATGTAAAACTTTTTCCTATCGGTCAAAAATCGATGATATCTCATCGTTCATCATGAAATGGTCTCCTCATTTATCTACAGATGTTCCAGTCCATCAGATCATAAATGATTGGCGGCTTCTGAACGCTTATGGTGAAAGCTTGCGATGTGAATATCCTACTTTATCGGCACAAAGCCAATAAGTATTTTGGTTCACAAAAAAGCGGCTCTCGAACAAAGAAGAGCCGCTTTATATTTAACCTAACGTGTGGGACTTCAATCTGAGCATTGGGAGATTAGCTTATCAGATTCTCTGACTGCCGAATCCCAAATGAAATCCTGGTTGTCGCTGGCATAATAATAGCTAGTGCCATTGGGCATGAGAGTAACGACAACGCCGCTGTATCCTTCCATCGCCGCCACCCAAAAATCACAAGAATAGCCTGCGCTTTCAAGAAATTCATCAGCCCAGAAAGCGTTGTTATACTGACCACCAGGATATGACACCACACCGCGGTCATCAGGATCGCGGTGGAGCGCCGCGGCTAACATATCGAGTTGTAGGATTTGCTGGCCATCAATTACACCGTTATCGACATTGAGAAATTGTGTGATCTTGGCAAGATCATCGGGCACCCACCACATGCCGCCCAAACCGATAGGCTGACCATTGTAGTTATCATCCTTCGTACGCTGGGTAGAGAACACACCCGGACCCATATTCAAGGGTTGATAGATTTCTCGGACGACGAACTCGAAGATATCGGCATCGGAGCCTTCTATTGTTTTTAAATAATTTCCCATGGCACGCGTGACGATAAAGGTATCGGAAGAAAGGTAAACCCATTGCGTCCCTGGGGGTGCGCCATAGGGCCAATTGAACGCCGCAGCAATGCGATCAGCATAATACTCTTCATTCCAAAATGGATTGTCCCACTGCTCCTCGTCTACCATGAAGCGAGAGGTGCGGAAATTGCCCGTGGCCATGTCCAGGGTGTGGTCGAAGGTCACTTCGCTCCAATCACCGGGGCTTTGCGTAGCTTCGGGGACGTAGTCCGCAATCAAGAAATCCTTCACCTCTGAGTCATATTTTTGGGCCAGGCGCATCAGGGCAACGCTTGCAAAAGCAGATTTGGCCGTGGAATAGGAGGGCGCACGCATGTATTCGCAATACGGATAGGTACCATATCGAGTTTGGCAGCCGCCTAGATAATTCACTCCATCGATGATAAACCCATACCAATTCATATGCCTGGGGCTGACACCGCGCCCAAAAGCTTTAATATCGACAACTGGGTAATCTTCGGCCAAGGCTTCAATGGGTTTGGTCGGAAAGCGATCGGCCAATTCTTGCATGAAGGCTGCCTTGAATTCATCGGCTCCAACTACCTGACCTGGATGATAGGCTGCATCTACCAAACCCCATAGATCGCCGCTGAAACCAATCGCTATTTCTTGCGTGATCTGATACCAGACTTTGGAGATATGTTGATCATCAAACAAGAAGGTCATCGTGCCATTAAAAATAGCATTGGCTCCTTTCCAGTTTAAGGCAAATGGGAATGATGCACGTGAGTAGCCTTGATCGCCCTCTTCCTGCCATACTCTACCTGGCTCGATAAAATAATTCCAATAGGGATGGTCAGTGATAATCAGACCGCGCTGCACAGGGATCAAATATCCATCCTGCTGTACAAATTCGAATTTGAATTCTGGAAGATGGGAAATCTCCGGTGCCATGTCAGGGTTACCTAAGAGAACTTGCAGACCACCAACCTGATCCTCGCCGATCAGTTCCAATCGACCTTCAAAGGTGTGCTCAGCAGGTATTGCATCGATGGGTATCGTGAGAGCACTCTCATCAAACGGTGATGCATATTCGAAACCGGATATCAGATTGTCAAAGGTAAGGGTTTGGCGCTCTTTCGGCTCAGCAGTTTCTAATCGTTCGACCGTTGTAGTTGCTATACCCTGGGGAACAGTCAAGCCGAATTCTCCAGCTTCTGACTGAGATAAGGTAGGTTGAGGCGTGTCAGTAATGTATACAACCTGAAGCGTCGGTTCTGCTATACAAGCTGATAACAGCATCCCACCAAAGATCATAATCCACCCCAAGAATATTCTTTTCACGACGGTCCTCCTAAGAACCAAGCCGATGGTCAACTTGTGACTATCGCCCATCTTTTTAGTCATCCTTATGGACTGGCGCGCCAATCGGGGAAGCCGTCGAAATTGCCGTGATGTGTAATTTGATAGATGGCTGACCCATCTGCCCGGATGACATACACTTCATTGTTCAGGCCCCAATTGGCATAGTAAACCAGGAACTTCCCATCCGGCGACCAGGCCGGGCCTTTGTCGTAGCTCGGTGTTGTAGTCACCTGTATCACGTTCGAGCCATCTGCATCCATAACGAAGATATCTTCGTTGCCATTGCGATCGGAGACAAAGGCTATCTTCGAACCATCCGGTGACCAGGCAGGTGTGTAATCGCTGGCAGGGTTGTTGGTCAAGTTGATAAGGTCCGTTCCATCCGGGCTGATGGTGTAAATTTCCAGATTCTCATCAACCGTCGATTGAAAGGCAATCTTGGTGCCATCGGGTGACCAATCTGGTGATGAATTCGATCCCCCAAAATCACTTAATAACCTTTGGGTGCCACTGGCAGTGTCTAGAATAAAGATATTGAAACGACCGTCAAAGGTATTTTCGATAATCGAGCGATTTGAGATAAATGCCAACTGTGTTCCATCAGGTGACCAGGCCGGTTCTGACTCAAAAGAATCTGTATCTCTATTGACTCGCTGAACACCAGAGCCATCAGCATTCATAGAATGGATATCATAGTTGTAGCGATATCCAATCCGCGATACATAAGCAATGCGCTCACCTGAGAAAGACCAGTCTGGTCGCGAGTTGCGGTTCTCATTATACGTCAATTGAGTCAGGTTGCTACCATCGGGGTTCATGGTAAAGATCTCTGATTCGCCGTTTCGATAGGACGAGAACACAATCACGCCGCCAGTTTCCTCAAGGTCGGCCAAAAAGGCATCTGTCGCAGCACTGACCTCCTGCTGTTTGGCAGCAATATACTGGTCAACAACATTCTCGAGCACCTCGAGCGGCATACTGCCGTTGTTCAACACCGCATCATGGAATTCTACCAAATCAAAGTTGCCACCCAGGGTATCCATCGCCCTCTGTCTGAGTTCCAAAATCTTCAACATCCCTACCATATAGGATGTCGCCTGTCCCGGCCAGGAGATATAGCGGCTGATCTCAAAATCCGAGCTGACATTATCGCCCGAGTTGAAGCCCACATTTTCGACAAAGAAATCTAAAGCCTGGTCAAATGTCCATCCCTTTGTATGAATCGCAGTATCAATCACCAGCCGCGCGGCGCGGAAGGCTTCCATCTGCAAGCGCCCCAAATTGCCATGGGGATCGGCATCGTACCAGCCCAACTCCCAGGCAAGGCGTTCAGCATATAAAGCCCACCCCTCCGCATAGCCTGTAAATACAACCGCATTTCGGAAAAGTGGCAGATCTGATTCTTGCGCTAGAGAGATTTGAAAGTGATGGCCAGGAATACCCTCATGATAGGCCAATGTCGGCATGGCGTAATAATCCTGCCCTCCGCCGCTAATGCGGGCATAAAAGGAACCTGGGCGGGAACCATCCAGCGAGGGGGAAATATAGTAATCGCCCGTTGGTCCGGCAATTACAACCATCTCTGCTTTGGGGATCACGTCAAAGGCCTTGCCCAAATCAGCTTCTGCTGCATCAAGAATACTCTCAAACCTGGCTGGCACATCACCACCTCTCACAAATTCACTCTCCTCTTCGAGACGGTCGAACAATGCCGGCAGGCTGACTCCCTCCGTGGGGTAACCCATATCGCGAAATGCGGCGCGCATTTCTTCTTGCACCCGAGCTAATTCTGTCAAACCCAGGTTGTAGATATCTTCGGCTGTCAATCCGGTTGTGGTGTGATGCCCCAAGGTGTACTGGTAGTAGGCTTCTCCATTAGGAAACTGCCAGACGCCGTCATCTGTGGGAGCCACCGATTGTAATTCTTCCATCTTTGAGGCTAATGCTTTGAAAGCTGGAATCACTGACCGATCGATTTCTTCCTCAGCACGCTTCAAGAGGTCTTGTTTCCGTTCATCGTTGACGTTATCTAGGGCAATCACCTTTTCTTGGAAGGCGTCGTAAAAGGGTGTAAAACGCGCTGAACTTTGGGAGATATTGCGCACGCCACCCATCGACCATTGGAAAATAAAACGCGGCGCGACAATCCCCGCTTCCTTGCGCAGTTCCAAACCTTCGATCAATCCGTCAAATTTTTCATCTACCTGTGACAGGCGAGTGATATAGTTTTCGGCATCCGCTTTGCTTGCAACAGGTTGTAAATCCGTGAAAAAGTTGATCAGGTCGCTTTGAACACCAATCAGGAAGTGCACCACCGGGTAGTCATGGTACATAAATTCATGTTGACGGATGAGATCACCCAGGTACCATTCATAGACATCGTAGGAAATCTGTTGTTCAGGAGTCAGCACAGCGCGGTCATAGGTCTGCAGCATTTCTAAGATCGTTCGCTGCAAAGCTTGAGTCTCACGGATATAAGCATCGGACATATCGGTGAGTTGGTCGCCTGGGCTGCCGAAGTATTCATCGAGCCCTTCGGATGTCACCCATTGGGGATCACGCAGCATGATCATCTTGAAAGACTCATCGAAGAACTCATCAATCGACAAGCCTTCGAGAGCAGGAATTGACTCTGGGGAATCAGGAGCCTCTACGGTTGCAGATTCGCTACTCCCTGTGGGGGATGACAGAGACTCGTTTGGGGGCGATTCTGCTATCGGCGAGGTGCTACACCCTAAGAGCAGTACAGACATCATAAGAAAAATAGTTCGTTTTAGCATAAAATCTCCTACATTTGAATTGTGTAAACCCATCCTTTATCAAGAAACTTCATCATAATTTCGAAATCCCGGTGCGCTACCATAATCGATAGCACGAATATGCATTCTCAGAGGGCGCAATTCTTCAATCGCAGCATCAATCCCCTCTTCAAGGATGTCCTTGTGAGATAACAGCGGCTCAAAAAGCCGTGCATCTTGGACAATCTTTTGGCGTTGCTGATTGATTTCTTGTTCCATAACAATTCTTAGCTTAAAATCAGCTCTTGCAAATCAAAAACTTGGGTAAATAACTCATCAATGATCGCCACCAGAATTTCCTGTGGATACAAGATGTACATGCTTTACTTCTTTTCCTAATTTATCGTTCAAAAAAATGAGCCCCAATCATTGGATTGAGGCTCTCTATTCTCGTAGTCGGGGTTTCTATACCCCGTTAGGGCGAGATTTAGAAATCTCGGCTACTTTTTTAGTGCAGCATCTCCGAGTGGACATTGTTGCCAGGGTTGGGGTCAGCGAAACCGGGGTGCACTTCGCAGCCGATCA
>CAYQQX010000144.1:0-12098 GCA_964419495.1 uncultured Anaerolineales bacterium | reverse complement strand
CTCCCTAGAGGGGGGCTGGCTGCCCAACCCGCTGCTGCCCGAAACCAGATCCGAGCTGGCCGTGCCCATCGCCACCGGCGACCAGGTGCTGGGCGTCATCGATGTGCAGCAGGACGTCATCGATGGCCTGCGGCAAAGTGACGCCGATCTACTGCAGTCCATCGCCGCCCAGGTCGCCATCGCCCTGCAAAATGCACGCGCCTATGAAGATGCCCAACGACGCGCCGAGCGGGAGGCCCTGATCGCCGATATCAGCCAGCACATTCAGAGTACCACGAACATTGACGAAGCCTTGCAGGTGGCTGTGCGCGAGATGGGTCGCGCATTGGGTGCTGAGACGCGTGTGAAGTTAGGAACGACTGACCCATCAGGACATCGGAGTTAGCAAGGATTGAAGATTCATGGGATCAATAAGATAAAGGTGGATGGTCTATGGACAGGATAAAGTGGACAAATTGGCCGTTGGCTTATAAGGGGGTCACGGTGATTACGATTCTGATCTTGACCTCGGTGATGATAAGTACGTTCCTGGCAATTCGCCGTGAGCAAGCATCCTTCCGAGCGGAACTGCTGCAGCAGGCCGAGCTGCTGGTGACTACCCTGGAGATATATTCGAGAGATGATCTCTATTACCTGGATGTCGATTCGATCAATGATGTGTTTGAATATTTGGGGCAGGAAGAATTGATGTTTTCCTTTGGCCGCGTTTTCGACCCTGAGGGGCGCATCCTGGCTGATGCATATGATGATACGCTAGGGTACCGGGATGAGATCGATCCCCTTGGGAAGCGATTGCTGGAAAGCGAAGATATAGTCTTCGAATGGCAGGCAGACCAGTTGCTGGCTGGTACGGCGGTCAGGGTTGGTGCGCAGAATTTTGGGGCAGTGGTCGTCGGGCTGTCGACCGCGCCGCTGACGGAAAAGACCGCTGATTTGCGCTACCAGGGAGTTGTAACAGCCCTGGTTGCGGGTTTAGTAGGCACACTGGTAGCAGTGATCATCAGCCGCACGATTACCAACCCCATTCGCAAACTGACCGATGTGGCGCAGCAGTTCTCTCAAGGCAATCTGGCGCAGCGGGTGCCCATACAAAGCGGGGGTGAAATTGGGGTATTGGCAAACACATTGAATTTCATGGCGGATGAGATGGAAAGGACGCTGGGGAAACTAGAGCGCCGCACGCGCGCCCTGGAGGTCTCGGGTGAGATCAGCCGCAGCCTTTCCACCATTCTCGATCGTAATCAATTGGTAAGCGAAGTGGTCGAGCAATTGCAGAGCGCATTTGGGTATTACCACGCCCATATTTACCTTTTCGATGAGGTCCAGAGCGATTTAGTGATGGTAGGCGGCACAGGCAAGGCTGGACAATCCATGCTGGCAAGCGGCCATAAATTGACAAAGGGCCAGGGATTGGTCGGCCGAGCCGCCGATGCAAATCAAATCGTACTCATATCGGATGTCTCTCAGGATGCCAGTTGGCTGCCGAACCCCTTGCTGCCGGAGACCAAATCTGAGGTAGCCGTGCCTATCGCAGTTGGTGATAAAGTGCTGGGTGTGCTGGACGTGCAACACAATGTGACCGACGGGCTGAGTGAGGTGGATGCCAACCTGATCCAATCTATTGCCAATCAGACGGCCATCGCCCTGCAGAATGCCCAATTGTACACCCAGACCCGCCAGCGGGCCGACCGCGAGACCATGGCCGCGGACATCGCTGCCAAGATCCAGCGCGCCACCACCATTGAAGACGTGCTGCAAGTGGCCGCGCGCGAGCTGGGCCAGGCCTTCGGCACCCGTACCAGCGCCGAACTGCACAGGGTAACCAGCCGGTCGATGGAAGCTGAATAATGTTGTGAATGGTCAATTATCAATGAACATCTTTTGTAATTCAATACTCACAATTAGCAGTAATAATCCTTCCTAATCGATGGTGAAAGGGTAAGGGAATATTAGCATTAAAATATCTAAGAAGCACAAACACGATAAAACGCTTCCTGCAGCAGCAAAACTCAGCCGGCTCAACCTGTGGGACTGGTTGTTTGCCCCACCTCCCCAGGTTGAGGTGGGCCTCCAACGGCATTTGCGCATACTTTCGGTATTGACTTTCCTGATGTCCATGACCTTTTTCTTTGGTGCCATCAGTATATACACTATTGGAAGTCTTTCTGCCGGGATACCGTTGTGGTTGCAGCTTGGTATAACTGCAGTCTTGTTGGCCGTTGCTTATGGGCTTAGTCGTACCCGATATCATGTGGTTGCAGTCTGGTTAGGTCTCGGCGCGTTAGTCCTACCTGTGTACCTCATCGTACTAATTAATGTACCGACTGAAACCGCGATGATCATGTCCACATTCCTTTGGTTGACCCTGCCGCTATTATTGGGGTGGGTCTTGTTGCCCAGACGCGATTTAATTATTTTTTCCCTGCTGGTTGCCCTTCCCCCCTTCTTATTGCCGTTGGTTTCGCCTGTCGTCACCTTGGGCGATGTGGCCCAAATGGCATCGTTTATCATCGTTGTGGCGCTGCTCGCTAATCTGGGAGCAAACCATCAGAGGCGCGTGGAAGAGGATCGCCGCCAGGAGACATTGGCGATCAATCAGGAGCTGGAAACCTCGAAAGTGTTGCTGTCCCGGAGGTCGCAGTCTATGGAGACCGCTTACGCAATAAGCCGTCAGCTTTCCACCATCCTCGAACAGGAGCGATTGGCGGTCGAGGTGGTCGAGCAGTTGGGAGCAGCCTTCGGCTACTACCACGCTCATATATATCTGTTCGATGATGCGGGCGAGAAGCTACTGATGGTTGGTGGCACCGGCGAGGCCGGGGCTCAAATGCTGGGCCGCGGGCACAGCATCCCCCGCGGCCGGGGCCTGGTGGGCCGCGCTGCCCAGACCAACGCCCCTGTGCTGGTCTCCGACGTCTCCCAGGAGGCGGGCTGGCTGCCCAACCCGCTGCTGCCCGAAACCAAATCCGAGCTGGCCGTGCCTGTCGCCACCGGCGACCAGGTGCTGGGCGTCATCGACGTGCAGCACGACATCACCGATGGCCTGGGACAGGACGATGTCGATTTGATCCAGTTGATTGCCAGCCAGGTAGCTATCGCTATCCAGAACGTAGCCCTGTTCAGTGAGACCGAGCAGGCCCGCGTCGAAGTCGAAGCCCAGGCCCGCCGCCTGACCCGCGAGGGCTGGGAGCGTTTCCTGGACGCCGTGGAACGTGGCGAGCACATTGGCTATACCTATGACCAGTCCGGCGTGACACCCCTGGACGAGCCGCTCCCCGTGGCGGCGGACGCCCAAACCCTGGCTGTCCCGATCCAGGTGTTGGAGGAACACGTAGGCAGCCTGCACCTGGAAGGCGGAGAAAGCCGCAGCTGGACGCAGGAGGACTCCGAACTGGTGATGGACGTGGCTGGGCAAGTCACCCGACAAATCGAGAACCTACGCCTGCTGGCCGATGCCGATCGTTTCCGCACCGAGGCTGAGCAAGCTATCCGCCGCCTGACTCGGGAGGGATGGAGTGCGATTCAAGGTCAGGCTTACCCAGGCTATGTTTATGATGGTCGAGAAGTAAAGCCGATTTCCTCCACTGGCGATGATCCGTCTGGATTTGCTGAACAGGTAGAGGAATTCACATATGATATCAAAGTGCGCGATGAAGCCATCGGTCAATTTGGCATTGCTGGGCAAGCTCATCTATCAGAACAAGACCAGGCCTTGGTCACGGAGATTTCGCAACAATTAAGTGCTCATATCGAGGGCCTGCGGCTTCAACGGCAGACCCAAGCTGCCTTGTCGGAAACTGAAGCGCTTTTCAGCATCTCAAGCCTCGCCAGTCGCTCCGCATAAACCCAAGATATTTGGGATGATACGCTTGAGTATCTTCTGGAACTGACTGGTTTCCAGTGTGGGCTGATCAGCCTCTATGATGATGATATTTGCCGGTTAGCGTTGGTGGCTCAGCGAGAACTCCCTCAAGCTCTGGAAACAAAATTAATACAAGATGGCTTCGATAACACCCTGTGTGATTACGTATACCAGGAACGAAAAGTAATCAGTCTCGATGATATGAGTGAGGATTCTCCCGTTGATGCAAGTGGTCTCATCAAGCTAGGATTACACACATATTTTGGAATGCCTATCCAAGTCGGGGGCGAAATATTTGGTACGCTATGTTGTTTTGGTGGTAAGGAGCAGGTGTTAAAAGAAAGCTTAGAATTCTTGCGTGTTACCGGCGAACAGATAGGAATCGCCATCGAAAAGGCGAATCTATTGGAGCGAACCCAACAACAGGCTGAGCAAGAATCCTTGATCAACATCATCAGCCAGCAAATCCAGAGCACCACCAACGTCGATGATGCCTTGCAAGTTGCCATCCGCGAGCTGGGCCGCGCTTTGGATGCCAAATGGACCAAAGTCCAGTTTGGTTAGTTAAGTGGATATCGGAAAATGTTTTATTACTTGTTATTCTGGGCCCCTAAAGGGGTGAAGAATCTCTGCCCCGCCGACGCCAGAGGAGCGCCGTTGACAAGGGCAGGAGACTCTTCGCTTCGCTCAGTGTGACACATGATTAGGCCGTATTGACATTTGGGGGTTTCTCTCTAGAAATCCGTGATATTGTTTTACTTTGTATTTGAGTAAATTACTGAAATGTCAACACTACCTAGGATGATCTCGGAGTTAGTCGATGGCAATGGATAAAAAACAGTCAGTGATTACTACCCTTTGGCGTTTTCTGGTTGAGCCTTCTCGTAAGATCGAGAAAGCGGAAATCCGCTACAAAGCGCGCCTGTTTTCAACGATGTTAATCATGTCCGTTCTGCTTATAAGTAGTGGAATATTTTTCACGCTAGGAAAGGGTATTGCCATTCAGGCCCCCATCCTGGCTACGTTAACAGCGTTGCTCATTGGATATGTGCTCGGTCGGACAAGGTTCTATAGTTTGGCGGTCGCATCGACGACAATGTTCCTATCGGTGGCTCTTTTCTTGACGACGATATTTTTCGCGGATACTGCTCAATATACTCTGGTTACTTTGATGTGGATTGTTCTTCCCATTCTTCTTAGCAGTATCTTTTTAACCTTATTTGCAGTCGTCTTGATTGGTATCGGAAATCTTGCTGGCTTGCTTCTAATCATTCTGGTTCATCCTTTAGCAACATGGGAGAACATTGGGTCGCTCTTTGGATATTGCATGGTCACTGTTGGTGTGCTGGCAGTTTTTATCCGAAGCCGTAATTTTACAGAATCGCTTCGCTTACAAGAGATTCAAGGTAAAACACAAGCATTAGAAGAAGCTAACTTGGTATTAGCCAGGCGCAATCAGGAGATGGTCCTCATTGCAGAGTTGGGCTCGTCATTTTCAATGTTAAAAGAATTCGATAAGCTGTTGTACGGAGTGGCAGAAACCATTCGAGATAGCTTTGATCTCTATTACGTGCAGTTCTATTTTGTCGATACCACAGGGCGAAACCTGGTCTTGCGGGCTGGTTCTGGCGAAGTGGGGAGACGTCTGCTGGGGCGCGGACACCGCTTGCCCATCGCTTTGACCTCCATTGTGGGCACGGTGGCTACAGATCGCCAGCCTGTTCTCGTGGAGGATACCGAGACCAGCGACATCCACCATCCCAACCCCTTGCTACCTGAGACCCGCTCTGAGATGGCTGTACCCATGCTGGTCGGCGAGCGCCTGCTTGGGGTGTTGGATTTGCAAAGCGCTGCACCTGGTACATTCAGCCAGGAGAGCCAACCCGCCTTCGAAGCCCTGGCGACCCAATTGGCTGTCTCGGTCGTCAACAGCGAATTATTTAGTGAAGTTGAGCAAGCTCGCCTGGAGAACGAGAAACAGGCCCGCCAGTTGGTTCGCCTGGGATGGGATGATTACCTGGATGGCATCGAACGACCAGCGCGCATCGGTTACCTCTACGAAGGTGAGGAGATCCAGCAGCTGGCTGAGGCTTCAGACGGTGATTTTGATGAAAACGCGTTGTTGAGTGCGATTAAAGTCGCCGGTGAAGATGTGGGTGCCATCCAAATTGAAGCTGATATCCAATGGTCCCAAGATGATATCGAATTGGTTGATAATATTGCCCACCAGGTTGCCCAACAGGCCGAGAACCTGCGGCTGTTGGAGCAATCTCAGCAATACCAGTTGGAGGCCCAAGAAGCGCTGCGGCGCTTGACCCGTGAGGGTTGGCAATCCTACCAGGAGGCAAGAGGGCTTGGTTTCATCCATAAGGGTCAACAGATACAGCCCATGAATGCCCCTGTCGATGAGCTTGAAAATATACTGACATATAATCTCAAAGTGCGTGATGCAACAATAGGTATGCTTGGTGTTTCGGGGGTTGAGGCATTGCCTGAAGAAGATGAAGCATTGATCGCCGAGATCCGGGAACAACTTAGTGCGCATATCGAGAACCTGCGCCTGAACGAGCAAACTCGGACCGCGCTGGCGCAGACCGATGAGCTTTACGGCATCAGCCAGGCTTTGAACGAGGCCGCAACTATTCATGAAATTCTCGAAGCGCTTGTTCGACCAGCTGAAGAGGCAGGCGCTGTCAGCGCCCTCTTGATGTATTTAGGTCTTGACTCTGCCGGGAATCCGGAATGGACAGAGATTGTTGCCGAATGGCGCGTGAAAGGTGAAGCACCCATTTCAGTAGGTACACGCTTCTATTTGCCAGAAATGCCTCTCTCGAAAGTGTGGATCACAGATCCAGAAAACCCCTTGCTGATTTCCGACGTAAAGACGGATGAGCGCATTGATGATGTCGCCAGGGCGGTGATGGAACAGGATGGTAGCCAAGCCCTGGCCATTATCCCTCTGACACGCGGTAGAGAACGAGTGGGTTTGGTGATCTACAATTGGGATCGACCGCACGAATTTATCCAACAAGAGTATGATACCTACCACGCAATGATTGGTATAGCTTCCCCGGCAGTCCAAAGCCGCCGTCTCTTCCAGCAGACTCAACGCCAGGCTGATCAAGAAGCGCTGATCAATATCATCGGCCAGCGCATTCAAACTACTACCAGTATCGAGGATGCGCTTCAGGTCGCTATCAAGGAACTGGGTCAAGCCTTGGGTGGTAAGAAGACCAGCGTAAAGTTGGGTTTGCCTCAAAAGGATGGCAAGTGAGGTAGATAATAATGAATCCTTATGTAATCAGCATTTGTCACCAGAAGGGAGGCGTTGCCAAGACCACCACCGTCTCTTCCGTTGCGGCTTGGCTGGCCGATGATGGCTATCAGGTTTTGTTGATCGATCTGGACTCCTCCGCGAATTTGACGACTGGGTTTGGGATAAACCCCTTGATTGTTGATAGATCCGCAGCGAGCATATTGTTGGGAAATGATACCCTCGAAATGATTCAGAGACCTTCAGGATTTCCTGGTATCGACATAGTGGCCTCCAATAAAGAGATGAACATTGTTGCGCAATACCTGTCAGTGCGTCCTAATTATGAACAGCTTATCCGAGAAAATATCTCGATGAATGGGATATCGCATTATGATTTTGTGGTTGTCGATTGCCCTCCCAATTTGGGTCCGTTGACGATCACAGCCCTGGCTGCCTCGCAATTAGCCATCATCCCAACCCAATGCGAGTACTTTTCGATCCAAGCATTGAATAGTGTTTTCAAACTAATAAACAAAGTTCGTAGAGATTTTAACGCGAGCCTCTCTTACCGGATATTAATAACCATGTTTGATCTAAGAGGAAACCTGCACTCACACATTTTTGAAAAAATTCAGAAACATTATGCGGATGCCCTCTTTGATACAATGATCGGTTTTGATAGCAAGCTGCGCGCCAGTCAATTTGCTGGGGTTCCTATCTCGGAATATGCGTCATCGACGCGTGCCGCGCAGCAATACAAGGCATTAGTGAAAGAGATATTGGCTTATGTCAAATGAAGATTCTTTCCGTGATCGGCTTGAAGATCTATTCGCTTATGATGAAGCACCAAGGTCGGAGTCAAATGAAAAGGCGAAAACTCCCAGGTCGGATACTGATGGTGATGAGCGCTGGATAGAAGAGAAATTAAGCTCGCTTGATCTTTCTTCATTAGAGGAAATTCGGGAGCGGGTTGGCTGGGAAGATTTTCTTAATGCCATTGACCGCAACGAACGGATAGGTTTCTCTTTTGATGGGGGCGTTGTAACAGCGGTGGGTGAATCAACGGATGGTGACGCAGACACGGACGATAAATTGCTCGAGGCCCCCCTTCAAATTGGTGATGAAATCCTGGGTGCATTGCAATTGGCAGGTGATGAAGAGTTACCAGAGGAAGCCTCGGAGTTGTTGACGTCCATCGCCCAACAGGTCACCCAGCATATCGAGAACTTGCGCCTGCTGGCTCAAGCCGAACAGTATCGAGCTGAGGCGGAACAGGCTACACGCCGTCTGACTCATGAAGGCTGGCAGGATTATATGCAATCCGCCATTGCGCCCAAGCCCGGATATTTCTATGATCGCAATCAGATGCGCCTAATTGATACGTTGGCTGCGGGCGAGAAATCGGGTGACGAAGCGGTTAATGTTGTTGACCTGCTGGTACGAGGCCAGCCCATAGGACAGATCACGGTTGCGGGTGCAAAGGATGATTCGCAGAAATCGGCTGAGATCATTTCCACGGTAGCCAATCGCCTGAGTGCCCATGTCGAGAATTTGCGCCTGCTCGACGAAACCGAACTCAGTCGCCAACAGCTGGATAAGCGAGCTACGGAGCTGGAGACAGTGGCGCAGGTAAGCACGGCCGCGGCCACAATATTGGACCCTGAGGCTTTGCTGCAATCGGTTGTTTATTTGACCCAATACAGCTTCGGCCTGTATTTCGCCTCCGTGTTCTTGATCGCAGAGGATAATGCTACGCTAACTTTCCAGGCTGGTCCTGGTGAGATAGGTGAGCAGATGATTGCGGAAAAAAGCACCTTGAAATTGGGCCAGAAAAAATCTGTGGTTGCTCAGGCAGCCCGTTCGCGCGAAGTCGTCATTGTCAATGATGCCTCCAAGGATCCTGCGTTTATGCACCAGCCATTACTGCCGGATACGTTGAGTGAAATGGCGCTGCCAATGATCGTAGCCGACGAGTTGATTGGGATCTTCGACGTTCATGATGTAAATACAAACCGCTTCAGCGAAGATGATATCCGCACGTTTAGTACCCTGGCGTCCCAAATCGCGGTCGCCCTGCGAAATGCGCAATTATATGCAGAACAGATGGAAACTGTTCAGCGATTGCGGGAGCTGGATGAATTGAAGTCATCTTTCCTGGCCAATATGAGCCATGAGCTGCGCACACCCTTGAATTCTATTATTGGTTTTACCCAGGTTATCATGGAAGGCTTGGATGGACCTGTCACCAAAGAAATGGAGACCGATCTCCAATCGATCCATGGCAGTGGGCAGCACTTGCTCTCGTTGATCAATGATGTTCTTGATATGGCTAAGATCGAAGCTGGGAAATTTGCGCTGACATTCGATGAGATTTTGCTGGCAGAATTACTTGAGGGAGTTCTCCAGACTGTCCATCCACTGGCGGCTGAGAAATCTCTCTTTATCGAATACGATAGTAAAACAGGTGATGATATAATTCTGAGGGCAGACTCAGTTCGCATACGTCAGATTTTGATCAATCTGATTGGGAATGCCATCAAATTTACGGATGAGGGTGGTGTGACGATAGAAACCGAAAAAACAAAAAATAATATCTTGATCAGTGTCAAGGATACCGGATTGGGAATACCGCAAGATAACCTTGTGTCCGTATTCGAGGCTTTTTCACAGATTGATACTTCTACCACTCGCAAGGCGGGCGGCACAGGCTTAGGTTTACCCATTAGCCACCGTCTTGTAGAGATGCATGGTGGGCGTATTTGGGCGGAGAGCAATGGGGTTCCCGGAGAGGGGTCCGTTTTCCGACTTGAGTTGCCGATCAAACCTATTGAAGAGGTGGCCGATGATGACGCAACAAAATAATATAATTTTGGAGCGAAGACAGGAAAATGAAAATTGGAGAATAATTACCATGACAAATAAAATTCTTTATGTAGAGGATAATGTAGACAATATGCGCTTGGTCCAAAGGGCTCTTGAAGCAAAAGGATACAAAGTGGAAGGCGCCATTAATGGAAATGATGGGATTGCGATGGCCGAGGAAATCAATCCAGAAGTCATTTTGCTGGATATCAATCTGCCAGATATCGATGGGTATGAGGTGGCGCGCAGGCTGAGAAAGAGTAAAGTGCCTGGACTGCATTATGTGCCAATCATTGCAATTACGGCAAATGCGCTAAAGGGCGATGCTGAAAAAGCGTTGGCTGCAGGGTGCGATGTTTATATGGCCAAACCTATCAATGTGCGGGAATTGTGGGCCAGGGTCGAGGCTTTCATTCCTGAAACCGAAGAATAATATGTCATATCTTCGATATCTCCAATGTTATGACTGCGATAAACACTATAACGCCTCAGAAATCCAGACATTCTGCCCAGATTGTCAGGCACCTCTTTTGGCACGTTATGATTTGGAAGCTGCCCGAAACAGAACGGATCGCGATGAAGTTCGCCGTCGCCCCCCAGGGATGTGGCGTTGGCGCGAGGTATTACCGGTTGTAAATATTGAAAACATGATCAGCCTTGGGGAAGGAGATACGCCTCTCTTACTTCTTCCCAACTTGGGTTCCGATTTGGGACTCAATCGCCTGTATGTTAAAGACGAAAGTCTCAACCCAACGGGCTCTTTCAAAGCGCGTGGATTGTCTGCGGCGGTATCCAAGGCCAAAGAGCTGGGGGTTTCAAGGGTGATCATTCCCACTGCCGGGAATGCCGGGGGCGCCATGGCTGCCTACGCCGCACGAGGTGCAATGCAGGCGCATATTTTCATGCCCCAAGATACTCCCCGAGCGAATGTGGAAGAGAGCCGAATTGCTGGTGCAACGGTTATTTTGATAGACGGCCTGATTAGCGAGGCCGCCGGAATGGCTGGGGAGAAAGCGCGCGCTGAAGGGTGGTTTGATGTATCTACCTTCAAAGAGCCCTACCGCACCGAAGGCAAGAAAATCATGGGCTACGAGCTGGCTGAAGAATTTGGCTGGGAACTGCCCGATGTGATCATTTATCCCACGGGTGGCGGTACTGGCCTGGTGGGAATGTGGAAAGCTTTCCAAGAAATGGAAGATATGGGCTGGTTGGAAAATACAAAACGACCGCGCATGGTTGCCGTTCAATCGGATGGCTGCGCCCCCGTGGTCAAAGCGTTTCATGAAGGGTTGGATTTTTGCGATTTTTGGACCGGCGCGCAGACCCTGGCCTCTGGGTTGCGCGTTCCCAAAAGCTTCGCCGATCAGATTATCCTTAGTGATTTGCGCCAAAGCAATGGAAACGCGGTTGCCGTTAGCGATGAAAAGATCGTCGAGGCCCAAAAGCGTTTAGCCTATAAAGAAGGAATATACGCCGCACCGGAAGGCGCAGCTACACTAGCGGCCTTAGAAGTTTTGGTTGAGCAAAAATGGGTTGAGCCCGATGAGCGCATTGTGCTTTTTAACACGGGCACTGGATTGAAGTACATTCCCACAGATTAACTATTGCCATCGGCATTTTTAAGTAATTTCAGTAGATCACAGATTTGCATTATTGATGTCATTGCGAGCGGAGTGAAGCAATCTCCACCCTTTAGAGGGGGATTGCTTCAGCACGAAACGCCTCGCAATGACACAAAATCGTGATCTACTCAATCCACTATTGACACACCATTAGGTTCTAAAGGCGTCTCCGTTTAGGATGTTGCTCCGTTTGGTGGCAACTTGAGTAGATGCTCTAGATAATCTGAAATTCGATCAGAAACTCTACCTCAGCACCTTGGCCGAATTGAATATTCCCATCGAGTTGCTGGACAAGGGTTGTCACCAAGTGCAATCCCAGTGTACCGCTCACGGCCAGAGAAAATCCATCTGGTAACCCAATCCCATCATCAGTAACACTTATGCTTTCTGCTTCCAGGGGCCTTGGTGGACAGTCGGGCCAGGCCTACGCGATATCCTTGCTGATCTGCGCTGAGATTGGTTTGCCTGTGTATGATAATATTTTCTGCACCTAATG
>CAYQQX010000143.1:0-12115 GCA_964419495.1 uncultured Anaerolineales bacterium | reverse complement strand
CCATCTCCTTGACCTCCGTTACTCATTAGATTGTTTCCTATGGTAACGGAATGAATCCCTGGTGGGCGCGCTTTCGACGCGCGACTGGGCGCGTTTTCGATTGACAAAAACAGATAAGAAACCGAGTGATTTCCCTGAGCAGAGCAAAGTGAAGTCGAAGGGTATTTTGAGCGTTTCGACTACGGCACGCATACGGCGGACCTCCGCTCAACGATTTATCACAGTAAACGCAACTTATGTTATTGACATTAGGCAAGAAAAAACTACTGACCCTCGGACAAGAGTTCAGACATTTTGCGCCTTAGGCGTGCGGGAATCCTGAGTGAAGTCGAAGGGGACGAAGCAATCTCAGACAATGATTTAGATTGCCACGCTTCGCTCGCAATGCCAAGCAAGAACGGATCGTTTCTTATTATTGTCCGAACTCTTGTCTTAACTTGGAAAAAACAAGAATTGATTTTTTGCTCGTATTTATTGAATGCTCCCCTACTCAATAAAGAGGCAAAACCCAAAAATTCCTTACCCCGCAGCAAACTAAGGGTATTCTACAAAACAGAATAAACAAAACCTTTGCTTTTGAGACCCAGGCATTTAACTATGGAGTTATTCCAAAGGATTGAAGAATTCCCTTTGTGCTTTCTACCAAATTTTCATCCTCACTAACTTCCAGAACCATTTGAAAATCCTGAATTGCCTTGGCTTCAAAACCCCGCCTGAAATATGCCACTGCTCTGTTGTAATAGGACTGGCCCGCTTCCGTATCCAGGCTGATTGCCATTGTGTAATCTTCTATCGCTAGATCAAATTCTTGTTGGGCAATGTGTACGTTCCCTCTAAAGTAGTAGGCATAGCCGTAGTTCGGGTCAAGTTCGATTGCCCTACTAAAGAAGTCAACTGCCGATTGATTATCCCCCTGAAAATAATATGCAAGACCTGTACTGTAGTACGCCTGCACATATTCGGGGTATAGTTCGATCACATATGCCCAGTTTTCAATTGCTGACTCATAAAGGTCTTCTTGGAAATATGCCAGACCGCGTTGATAAAAAGCATCCAAAAATTCTGGATTGAGCTCGATTGCTCGACTCTGATCAACAATCGCTTTCCCAAACTGACCCAAGTTGTAATAGGATAATCCTCGGTTGTAATATGACTGCTCATCGTCTGGAACCAACTCAATGAAATCCGAATAATACTCAACCGCCGACTGAAAATCACCAATACGCAACGACATCTCTGCTGAAGCATTCAACGCTTCGGTGAATTCTGGATTTAACTCGACTGCCCTTTCGAAATATTTTCTGGCACTGTCAAAATTTTCGAGATTAGCATGCGCCCTGCCCAGGTTGTAATGTGTTATCTCATCATTGGGTTCATACTCGATGGCATTAAGATATTCCACTATAGATTGTTGATATTTTCCAACAAAGAAATAAGTGTCTGCCAAACGATTATGGATGCGCTCGGTTTCAGGTGCAATGGAGACAATATCTAGAAAATCTTCGATAGCAGCTTCATACTCTTTCAGTTCAAGATAAGCAATCCCACGATTATAGAGTGAGGTGGTGTGCTGAGGATCGAGGCTGATCGTCTGGCTGTAACGCTCGATAGCATCCTCATATTGCTCAAGCTGCATGAAAATGTCCCCCATATTTTTGTATATCAGTTTTAATTCTGGGTCGATGTCTAAAACCGCTTGATATCCTGAAATGGCATTTTCGTAATCTTCAACCAATTGGTAGGCAAATGCCCTGTTGAGGAGGATATCAAGGTTTTCTGGCTCAAAGGAAAGTGCTTGGCTCCAATCTGCAATTGCATTTTCATACTCTCCCAAGTGGAAATATCCACTTCCCCGGTAAAAGTAGGTATCCAGCTGACCTTCTTCAATATCAATCAAGTTACTGAAATCATCGATAGATTCGGAATATCTTCGCAAAGCATAATTTGCCTGGGCGCGCAGATTATAGGAAATCGCCAGTTCATGATCTAGCTCGATCAGGCGGCTGAGATCCTCAATAGCTGGGTGGAAATTACGACTATTGAATAGTAAATACGCTCTGGTGAGTAGCGCATCCGTGTAATCAGGGTTAGAATCAATAGCTCTAACTAGATCTTCTAACGCTTGCTGCAATGGATTTTCCACTCTTTGATCTTCTTCAACCTGTTCACCACTCAAAATTGGTATTTCGTCTTCCGCATCTTCATCTAAAGTAAAAATGCCCTCTTGGAAATCTGTTGTCAGAACATCCTTAAGGGAGAGTAAAGGTGGGGGCTCGATGATCGTGTCGAATTCAAGCGATTCATCAGCCTCCATTTGCGCTTGACTTATCAGATCCACAATCGTCAGGTACGAAAGCGCGCGATAATAAGAAGCTTCTGCATGATTAGGATCACGTTGGATGACAAATGAAAAAGCTGCACTTGCAGCGCTTGGCTCTCCTGCCATCAAATATATTTTCCCAACCTCATAATAGGCATCCAGAAAATCTGGGTCTCCCGCTATCGCCTGATTAAATTCATAAAAGGCGAAATTGTATTCTTCTTCGTCCAGATATGTTACACCTGCCTGGAAATGTTCTTCTGGAGTTTGCAGCGTTTCGGCTTCTTGGGTACGAATGGAATTAATTGTCTGTACAATGGGAAATACCAAAGCCAGGATAATGAAGATAGAGATAACCAGCCAGAGTGTATTTCTCTTGGGAGTCATGATTCGAAGAATATTTTTGAGCATAGAGCGAATTATACTCTTCATTATTGGCATTGTTGCCAACCCAGATATGGGGATAAACACTAAAGACCTGATGTTCTGGGTGAAATTTTGTTTGTAATTCAGTTTCTAGAAGAGTTGATCAACCGTCCGAATGAATTCAAATAGCGGATTTTCTCGAGAAAATAATGGTACAATTTTCCCCTGTCCTATCTTATTCCGGTTCAGGAGGATCCGAATGTCAGAAAACAAACCGATAGGGGAAGAACGAGAAGTAAATTTCATTAGTGGTGCGACGATTGACGGCGCTCCCGTTTCATATATGGTAGTTTTAGCCTCAGTTGTCCTGGCGATGTCATTTTTTCCCATGTCGGCAATTTTGGCAATGGGTGGCAGCTTCCCCATGAGCCAGGGAGTTTTAGGTCTGGTCGGGTGGGTGGTTGGCCCTATTGCCGGCGCAGTCTCCTCAGGAATTGGAGCGCTGATTGGGATCTTTCTAGCACCTCATACAGCTGGGATTCCCTTCATCCGAATTTGGGGCTCGGTAATTACATCCTTTGCAGCAGGGGCGATGGTACTCGGGGCGAAGCGAAATAAATGGTGGTTCTGGGTTTGGTTATATGCGCTATTATCGCTTTTATATTTCATTGGGCGCGCCGTTTTCATCAATGGCGTCGGAGTTTGGGTTGCGTTAGCCAATTCATTTGTCGATTGGTCGGCACTGATCCTGTTTGCGCTACCCACCCGAACGCTTTTCGCAAAATGGATCAACGGTGATAATTGGGGAAAGCTGATCTTGGGCTTAGGCTTGGGAACCTGGATGACGTTTGGCATCACCCATGCTTGCCTGGCAGCGATCACATATCACATGTTTAATTGGACGGAAGAGGTATTCATTGCTTTAATCCCAATCATCCCCTTTGAGAACCTGATGCGTTCCATCATCGGTATGGTGATTGGAGGCGGCGTCATTGCCGGGTTGCGGGCCATTGGGATCGTAAAACCTAAAAACGCCCTATACTAATTTTTTTATCATTCAAGCAGTCTAGATAAAACCTCCGGGAGGGTTTGAATCCTCCCGGAGGTTCTTTTTTTTGTGAAACAGCCTCTCTGGCTTAGACAGAATTTATCAGGATAGCTAAGGATTTCAGAGATCCTTAGCTTCTTTTTTTGAAGCGTAGTCTCATATGACACGCGTCATATGGATCATGGTTGATGGCATCTCACCAAAACGCTGTCAGTACATATAATCAACCAAGAATATGTACTCTTGGTTGCATGGAGAAAATCAATATGGATACTAGCAAGATCAACCTCCATAAGGAGGTTTTTTGTTGTGAATAAAGGGAAAAAGAACCCGATCATCCAAATGAGAGATGTGGTCAAAGCCTATGCTACAGGAGATGGGCCCTTTATCGCTTTGGAAGGCATCAATATGGATGTTTTCGAGGGCGAATTCTTGGGAGTGACGGGAAAATCTGGGGCGGGAAAAACCACCTTGCTGAATATGATCTCTGGGGTGAGCGAATTGACCTCAGGAGAAGTGCTATATTGCCATGGAGAGGATAAGAGATCCGTTCATCATATGGATGAAGATGCGATGGCCGTTTGGCGTGGCTGGAGCTTAGGGATCGTTTACCAGTCCTTTGAGTTGATGCCCTCACTCAATCTGATTGAGAATGTCATGCTTCCCCAAGATTTTTCTGGTCTTTATGATCCAAAAATTAGCAAAGCGCGTGCGTTGGAATTGCTCGAATTGGTCGACATTGCCGAACATGCCTACAAGATTCCCGCGCACATTTCGGGGGGACAGAAACAGCGTGTTGCAATTGCGCGGGCTTTGGTCAATGATCCCCCGCTGATCATTGCCGATGAGCCAACTGGGAACCTGGATACTATTACCGCAGAAACAATCTTCCAAATTTTCGTGAGGCTGGTATCCCAGGGAAAAACTGTCATTATGGTCACACATGATGAGAGCCTTGCAGATCGTTTCTCCCGTCGATTGAAAATTGTCGATGGCGTCATTGAAACTGCTCCCAAAGAGAAACTCTCGATCATATCAAAACAGGTTCGCTCCGACGTCGTAAATATCACTTCAGGAGAAAACCCTTTTGGAGGGGAGACTACGCAAAACAAACTGAATATTTCCGGGAAAGCAGAAGCTGCGATCGTATTGGAGAATGTGGTCAAGACATACGAAAACGCGGCCGGTAAATTTACCGCACTAAAAGGTGTCGATCTGACATTCGACTTCGGTCAATTCATATCCATTGTTGGAAAATCGGGATGCGGCAAATCTACACTGCTGAATATGATCACCGGTATCGATCACCCAACCTCAGGGAGAATTCTTGTCGGAGGGGTCGATATTTACACAATGACGGAAAGCCAACGGGCTTTATGGCGCGGAAAGAATATCGGCGTAGTTTTCCAATTTTTCCAACTCTTGCCTACGCTGACGCTGTTGGAAAATGTAATGCTGCCCATGGATTACTGCAACAAACACACTTTTAGCCAACGCCCCCAAAAGGCCATAGAATTGCTGAACATGGTCGGTCTGGAAGAGCAGGCTCACAAATTGCCTGGAAACGTCTCCAGTGGGCAGCAGCAGAGTGCGGCTATCGCCCGAGCATTGGCTACTGATCCAGACATCATTCTGGCAGACGAGCCCACCGGCAACCTGGATTCGCGCTCAGCGGAGGTTATTCTCAATCTCTTCGAAAAGCTAGCCAACGATGGCAAGACCATCCTGATCGTCACCCATGACCCATCTTTGACAAAGCGCACCGATCAGACCATTATCCTCTCAGATGGAGAAGTCATCGATCAGAGCGTAGTATCAGCCCTGCCTTTCTTGGACCACCCTCAAATGTTGTCCGCTTCTCAGAAATCCCAAAAGAAAGTTTATTCCCCAGGGTCTACAGTCCTCCACCAGGGTGACACAGTCGACCATTTTTATATGGTTCTCAATGGCGAGGTGGATATCCTCATTAACACGAAAATCCCTGAAACCAGGGTGGCGCGATTGGGTCCAGGTCAATTTTTTGGGGAAATCGAATTGATTTCGGGCGTGTCGTCCATCGCCAGCGCGCGGGCTTGTTCCAATCATCCCACAGAACTGGCTTTGATATCAAAATCAGAATTTCTCAGGTTATTAGGCACATCTTCAAGGATGAAGGATGCCATTGATAAAGTGGCACAGTATCGTGTGGATGAAAACCAGGCGTTAATCAAGAATCAATAATGACAGAAACGAAAACAACTCTCGTCAAACCTCGCTGGAGCAAAGTGCTTTCCGATTTATGGGATAACAAATTGCGCACGTTGCTGGTTGTTGCATCGATAGCGGTGGGCGTCTTTTCGGTTGGGACAATTGTCAATGCCTATGTGGTTCTCTCCCAAGATATTGGTATCACCTTCGCGTCCAAAAACCCGGCCAATATCGATATCACCACTGGTCCGTTTTATGAAGATTTTGTCCGATCGGTCGAAAAGATGCCTGGCGTACTGGAGGCAGAAGGCCGTCAGGTGATCAGCGTACGCGTCAGCAACGATGGCGGTTCTTGGCAAAATCTGCGCTTGATAGGCATACGTGATTTCACTGTTTCGAATATCAACCTGGTCTCAAACATAGAAGGAGAGAGCTCTCCTGCCCGCCGTGAATTGGTCGTCAGTGACGATTTCTTGAACAGGACTGGCTTCCAGGTTGGCGATACGATCGAGATCGAAATGCCCGACGGATCAACGAACGCGATCCCTTTGGTGGGCCTGGTTTCAGATCAGGTCACCAATGGCGCCGACTTCATGGGAGGCGCCAGCGGATATGTCACATTGGATACGTTAAAGTGGTTGGGGGGTGGGGATCATTTCAACCATATGTATGTGCGTGTGGGCGGAGACTCCAATAACGAAGATTATATCGAGGGCATCGCCACAACCATTGAAGAGAAGATCGAGCGGAACCATCGCCAGGTGTACCGCACGAAGATCCAGGAATCGAATCAACATCCTTTGGGATCGATTGTCCTGGCACTATTAGGCATCTTGGGCGCCCTGGGCGTCTTGATTTTGGTGTTGAGCAGCTCTCTGATCGTCAACACGCTCAACGCATTGTTGATCCAACACCTTCGTCAGATTGGCGTGATGAAATTAATCGGTGCTCGCAGCGCTCAGATTTTGGGGATGTACCTGATTTTGATCGTGGCTTACGGCGCGATTGCCCTGGCCATGGCGCTGCCCTTAAGCGGTATTGCGGGATATTCCTTTGCAGAATTTATCACCGGATTTATCAACGCAGAATTGGTGGGATTTCGCGTAGTTCCATTGTCAATTATTTTACAGATTGTGATTGCTTTGCTGATCCCCCTGATCGCTGGGTTTGTCCCTGTCAATGCCGGCTCGAAAATCAATGTGCGCCGAGCGATTAGCAACGAACGTCCCGTCACTCGCGAGGCCGGAGCCGGTTTTCTCACGCGACTATCCGAATGGCTCAAGTGGTTATCTCGGCCAATCGTGCTCTCCTTTCGGAATACGTTCCGACGGAAGAGCCGTTTGGTTTTGACCATCTTTACGCTCACCGTGGCAGGTGCGATTTTCATTGGTGTCTTCAACGTGCGTTCATCGATGGACCATTTTATGAACCAGATTGCGGAACACTTTAAAGCAGATATTACTTTGGGCTTCAGTCAACCTTATCCTGTATCCAGAATCGAGCAAGCGGTGCTTCCCATCCCTGGGGTTGAAGATTTGGAGGGTTGGGGTGCCGCCAATGTAGAGATACTTGCTCCCGATGATTCCATCATCGAGAATATCAATATCATGGCACCTCCCGCGGATACTGACCTTGTTGATCCGGACATGGTCGCGGGTCGGTGGTTTTACTCTGGAGAAAGAAAAGCATTGGTCGTCTCGGATTCGATCTATGACTTCTTCCCAGATTTACAACCCGGAGATACCATTCATATCGAGACTCCCGATGGGAATGAAGAAGATTGGGCCATCGTGGGAATATTCCGCTTCACGGGAATGCTCGATGACACGCTGGCTTATGCAGATTATGAATTCATCTCCCAGGAAATCGGTATTCCCAATCAGGCGCTGACATACAGAGTTGTGACCAGCGAGCACAGCATCCAGCAACAGGAAGAAATAAGCATCACGCTGGATAAATATTTACGCGACCGAGATTTCAGAGTCAATGAAGTCGAGGCAGGGTTGGTCACACATGAGCAGAGTTCAAAAGGCATCAACATCCTGATCATTTTCTTGCTGCTGATGGCCTTACTGACAGCCTTTGTAGGCAGTATCGGCCTGACAGGCACCATGGGGATGAACGTTTTAGAACGAACGCGAGAGATTGGCGTGATGCGCGCTATCGGTGCCGTGGACAGGGAGATCATCAAGTCGGTGGTCATCGAGGGAGGCTTTATCGGTGTGATCACCTGGGTTTTTGCCGTCATTCTGTCTTTCCCCATCAGTCACTTCTTGTTGAAGATCGTCAGCGAGGCCATGATGGGCTCCCCCATGCCGCTGACCTATACCTATCAGGGATTCGTGATCTGGTTGGCAACAGTATTGGTGCTTTCAGTTGTTGCCAGCATTTTACCTGCCCGCAACGCTGCCAGCTTGACCATTCGCGAAGTGCTGGCTTACGAATAGTCCCCCAAGATGAATGGGATAACCGGAGATCGCTCTAATGGGGTTAATGTTTTATCACCCCTTATCTACGGTTCCCATACCTTGACACAATCCGTACATGCACGTAGAATCCGGCCCAATATGTGCAACAACAACTCTGTCCGCTTTTTTAGCTACTACTATTTTTACGGCTCCCAACCCAAGGACGCCGTTGGTGGTGCTTAAGTAGACGAGAAATAACCAAACGTCAATCTTAGAAGCGAGGCCCAACGGCCTCGCTTTTTTGTTGTAGGAGAAGGATCGATGCCCACGAGAGGAATTCGCGGCGCTGCCACAACCATAAATAATCAGAAAGAAGAGATATTATTGACCACGCGCCAGTTGCTAATAGCGATCCTAGAGGCAAACCCCACCCTGGCAACAGAAGACATCGCCAGCGTGCTTTTCACTCTCACTGACGATCTCGACGCCGCCTATCCCGCCAAAGCCGCACGTCAGCTAGGATGGACAGAGCCGCCCCTGATTTGTGCCCGTGAAATTCAAGTTCCAGGGAGCCTGCCCTCTTGTATCAGAGTCTTGATTCATTGGAATACAGATCTACCCCAATCATCCATTAAACATGTTTATCTTGGGGAAGCCGCCAATTTACGTCCAGATTTATCGCCGCAGAGACGAACAGAGCACGGAGAGAACTAATATTTTTGAACTTTGTGGATCTGTGGTTACCCAAGTATTTATTATCGAATAAGGAGAGAGAACCGTGATGATCATAATGAGAACCGAGGCAACGCAAGCTCAAATCGCCACCGTTGTCGCCCGCGTCGAAGAAGAAGGCTTGCGAGCACACATCTCCCGTGGCGCTGAACGTACAGTGATTGGCGCCATAGGTGATGGCCGTCCTATCAACAGGGATATATATATCTTGATGGCTGGTGTGGATCGCGTCGTACCGATTTCGAGATCCTACAAACTGGCCTCACGAGAATTCCATCCCGAAGATTCCACATTTCCCCTGGACGGGCTGAATGTCAGTTCAGGAGAAGTGTTGATGATCGCAGGACCCTGTTCTGTGGAAAGTCGCACGCAGATCATTGAATCTGCCCATGCAGTGCGGGAAGCTGGCGCTCACGCATTACGAGGTGGCGCTTTCAAGCCGCGAACATCACCGTATTCCTTCCAGGGCTTGGGGGAAGAGGGACTGGAAATGTTGGCCGAAGCCCGAGAGCAAACCGGGCTACCCATTGTCACTGAGGTCATGTCCCCAGATCAGGTGACGTTGGTGACCCAATATGCCGACGTCTTACAGATTGGCGCCCGAAACATGCAGAATTACGCCTTGCTCCACGCCGTAGGAGAAAGTTGCCATCCAGTACTGCTCAAGCGCGGCATGAGTGCCACCATCGACGACTTGTTGATGGCCGCCGAATATGTACTTTCCCACGATAACGAACGGGTTATGTTGTGCGAGCGCGGCATCCGCACCTTCGAAACAGCTACTCGCAACACCACAGATATCAACGCCATTCCGGTGCTCAAATCGCACACCCATCTCCCAGTGATCTTAGACCCTAGCCACGGTACAGGGCATTGGGAATATGTCAATGCCATCGCCAGAGCTGGCATTGCTGCTGGTGCTGATGGCTTGATCGTCGAAGTACATCCCAACCCAGATGAAGCGCTATCCGATGGCGGGCAATCCCTCAAGCCCGAGCGATTCGCCGAGTTGGTCACTGAGATTAAGGCGATTGCTGAAGCCACGGGACGAAAGCTGAGCCCCCAACCTGAGCAAAAGGTCGCACAATAAGAGACAGTCATGGATGATCCCGATTTTTTTATCGACACTCGGATTGCCATAGTCGGTCTCGGTTTGATGGGAGGGTCGATTGCCCTGGCATTGCGAGGTCGCTGCAAAAAGCTGCTGGCCGTAGAACCTGATCCCGCGGCGCAAGAACTCGCGCTCAGGGATGGATTGGTCGACTGCATATCCGACGATCCATCTAAAATCCTTCCACAAGCCGATCTGATTATCTTGGCCGCACCGGTGAGTATAATCCTGAATACCATCGAACAGCTTTCAGATTTCACACCTGAGCCCGCTGTCATCATCGACATCGGTTCTACGAAGGTTGAAATTTGCCAGGCGCTCAATGATCTGCCGGCCCGATTCGAGCCAATCGGAGGCCACCCTATGTGCGGCAAGGCTGTTGGAGGCATCCACCACGCCGAAGCAGAAATTTTCCTGAACGCACCCTTCGCTTTTACCCCCTTATCTCGGACCACGGAGAGGGCCCGTGAAATGGCCGATCAGCTCGCCTATACCCTAGGCGCAAATCCGCTCTGGGTTGGCCCAAAAACTCACGATAGCTGGGTGGCAGCAACCAGCCATCTCCCCCATCTCCTGGCCACTGCTCTGGTTATGAGCACCGAAACCGAGGCTTCGCATCTCGTGGGGCCAGGTTTTCGAAGCACATCCCGCCTGGCGAGCAGTCCCCCCTCCGTTTGGATACCTATTATGGAGACCAATCGTGAGCAAATCCTGGAAGCCATCGTCCGGTTTCGACATCATCTGAATGATCTGGAAGATTGTCTGATCCGAAGCGATTTCGCATCCCTGAAGAATCACCTAGACCAAGGAGTCGCTCACAAAGCTCTGCTGACTGGAAATCAGAGAGGGGAAAAATGAAATGAGTTTGGTAAACGCCCCCAAGATGACCATCAACCCTATCTCCCATCCCCTGGCCGCACGCGTGGAAGTTCCGGGCTCCAAAAGCATCACCAACCGCGCTTTGCTGATCTCTGCTCTGGCCGAGGGTACTTCGACCTTGCATAACGCGCTCTTCTCCGACGATTCTCATTACTTCGCAGAGGCGATAAAAAAATTAGGATTTGAAATTTCCCTGGACCCCAGCGCCAAAACCATGCGGGTCACCGGTCTTGGCGGCCACATCCCCAATAATCATGCCGACCTGCTGATTGGGAATGCTGGAACCGCGGCTCGATTTCTTACTGCCATGCTGACTCTGGGTCATGGTGAATTCAGCATCGAGGGTGTCAAGCGAATGCGTCAGCGACCCATCGCCCAACTCGTGACCGCACTCAACCGTTTAGGTGCCAGGGTAGAGACGATCTCAGGCTGCCCACCTGTCCATATACGCGATGATGGATTACCAGGTGGGGTAACCTCCATTCGGGGGGATGTCAGCAGCCAGTATCTTAGTGGACTGCTGATGGTGGCCCCCTATGCCCAAAAACCCGTCGAAATCAATGTCGAAGGTCCGCTCAATTCGAAACCTTATATTGACCTTACCTTAGGGGTGATGGCCGATTTTGGCGTGAGCGTCCAGCGCGATGGCTACGCGCAGTTTCTCGTGACCCCACAACAGTATCGAGCAGTTGATGATTATTATGTCGAAAGCGATGCATCAGGGGCCTCCTATTTTTTTGCCGCTCCGGCTATTTGCGGCGGCTGGGTTGAAGTTGCCAGCCTTTCGCGAGATGCCCGCCAGGGTGATATCGCATTTCTCGATATCCTGGCCGACATGGGTTGTGCTGTAACTGAAAAGGGCAACCTGGTGCGCGTCAGCGGGCCAGAACGCCTTCGAGGTGTAAACGTGGATATGTCCAGTATCTCCGACACATCCATGACCCTGTCCGCGATCGCCCCATTTGCCAATTCTCCAACCACGATAAGCGGCATAACTTCCTCACGCCTTAAAGGAGGCGTGCAAAAATAACTTCCCATTTTGAGACGGCTGAACTAATCGGGGT
>CAYQQX010000142.1:0-12163 GCA_964419495.1 uncultured Anaerolineales bacterium | reverse complement strand
TCGCTGAGACCGAGGCTGGTCAAGAAGCTCTCGACACGGCTTACCAGTGGGGTGGTCTGGAAGCTCACGACGACACCTTCTATGATCCCTTCCGCCAGGTGCTGGATGCTGCCGGCGTCTCCGCTGGTGATTTCTAATCTCGACCCTGAAATCAATGTTCAGCTAAACGGATGTAAACACTAAAGTTTTTTATCTATGCCGGGGACTCCTGCCCTACAATTGGCGTTGTCCCCGGCATTGCACAAAATCGTCATTATCAATCCTATTCATTTATCCCAAATCAGGCGATTGCAATCTCCTGATTAGAGTTTTTCAAACTTTGTCAGGAGGAATTCTCATGCCAGAAAGCTTTTTCTCAAGAATTAGGGAACAGGCGTCTGGCCACACATCCATAAAAATTGGCGTCATCACTTCCCAAACAGGCCCCCTGGATTACTATGGCACCATGCAAGTGCGCGGCCTGAAATTGGGGATCGAGTATGCAACCCAAGGCTCTTGGAAAGTTGCAGACCGCTCCATTGAACTGATCATCGAGGATGATGCCAGCGACGCAACCACTGGTGGCCGCAAGGCGCGCGAATTAATCGATCAACAAAATGTGGATATTCTGCAGGGAAGCGTATCCAGCGCCACTGCGATCATCCTGACAAAAATCGCTGAGGAGTACAGGCGCGTTCTGCTTGTCGAACCTGCCGCCGCCGATAGCATAACGGGGGAGAATTTCAATAAATACGTTTTTCGTACAGCAGCCAGCGTCTGCCAAGATGCTGCAGCGGGAGGCCTATACGCAGTTGACCATCTGGGCAAAACCTTCTGCTACATCGCACCTGACTCTGCCTTTGGTCATCAAAGCACGCAGGCCTGGAAACAAGTTGTCGAAGAGCACGGCGGAAAATCCTTAGCCGAGGTGTTCGCACCGCCAGATACTAAAGATTTCACCCCCTTTATCGATGAGCTTTTAGCCAGCCATGCTGAGGTTTTGGTACAATCTTGGGCAGGAGCTGGTTACGGGGAACTCTTCAGCCAAATGCGTGATAAGGGAGTCTTCGACAAGATGAAAGTCACGGGGGGACTTGGTGATCGCGAAGCCCGCCACGCACTTGGCACGGATGCTGTCGGCATGGTGGGTGTTTGTAAGTATTCTTACGTACTCCCGGACAACCCCATCAATACCTGGTTGACAGAAAAACATATCAAGCAATACGGAGAAGCTCCCGATCTATTTACCGGTGGAGGTTTTTCCGCAGGCGTTGCCCTGGTAGAAGGGCTGAAACGCACCAATGGCAATCCCAAACCTGAAGCATTGATACCCGTCATGGAAGGGATGAGCTTCGAGGGACCCAAGGGAACTTATATTTTCAGGAAAGAAGACCATCAGGCTCTTCAACCGATGTATGTGGTTGAGATGGTCAAAGACCCCGAAAATCCTTGGGCTGTCCCCAAGCAAATCCAGGAGATAAACGCAAAGGAGACGGCACCGCCGCTATTAGAATTGATCTTCGAAACTGACGAAAACATCGTAGAAACCAAGCGCCTGCGTAAGGAATTTGGTACCTTGGTGGCTGTTGCCAATGTGAGTATCAAAGTCAAACCAAACACGATCCACTCGATCATTGGACCCAACGGCGCCGGAAAAACCACTTTCTTCAACCTGTTATCTGGCAACTTATCGCCCAGCCAGGGACGCGTATTTTATAAGGGCAAAGATATCACCCAGCTTCCCCTACATCGAACAGCGCATCTCGGAATTGGACGCTCCTTCCAGATCACAAATATTTTTCCCAATCTGACCGTCTTAGAAAACATTCGTCTGGCTTGTCAGGCCCTGGGACGAGGCAATTTTCGTTTTATGCGTTCCCACAAAAAATTCCAAGAGTTCGAAGAACGTTCTTGGGAAGTGATCCACCAGGTTGGGCTGGAGAAAGAAGCGCTTCTACCGGCAAGAACATTGCCCCACGGTGGCCAGCGAAAACTTGAATTAGGCATCATCCTGGCCGCTGACCCCGAGGTCCTGCTCCTTGACGAGCCAACAGCAGGCATGGCCGCCGAACAGGTGCCAGAACTGATTGAGCTTATCAGAGAAGTTCAAAGGGCCGGCAGCAAAACCGTCATGCTGGTGGAACATAACATGAACGTCGTGATGAGTATTTCCGATTACATCACCGTCATGCATCAAGGTCAGGTTCTGGCTGAAGGCACTCCCGCAGAGATCGCCGCCAATGAAGTTGTCCAAAGTGCTTACTTGGGTCAACTTTATGGCGACCTTCAGGTCAATTAAAGGAGATGACATGGAAAACAACATTCTCCTAAAAGTCAACGATATTCAGACCTTTATCGGACAGTTCCATATTCTGCAAGGTGTCAGTGTCGAGATTCCTCGCGGAAAAATCGTCTCTCTGTTGGGACGCAATGGCGCAGGAAAAACAACAACGCTCAAATCGATCTTAGGGCTGACACCGCCCACGCAAGGGCAAGTTATTCTTGATGGTGAGGAAATTCAAGGCCGTCGCAGCTTTGACATCTCCAATATGGGCATAGGGTTTGTCCCTGAGCACCGAGCCATATTCCGAGACCTGAGTGTCCTGGAAAATCTGCGGATTGCCGAGCGACAGAAGGGTGATCTGGAAAAGAAGGAGGATTTCATCTTTTCGTTATTCCCCGATTTGAAGAGATTGATAAAGCTGCCGGGAACCAATCTTTCTGGAGGCCAACAGCAAATGCTGGCGGTGGCCCGGGCTTTGGTTCCTGATAACAAGTTATTGTTGATCGACGAGCCCAGCGAGGGTCTTGCCCCCGTGCTTATCGAGCAGATGATGGAAGCCATCCGGCAACTATCTGCAGAAACAACAATTTTGCTTGTTGAACAGAACTTTATCGTCGCCAGCCAGTTAGCGGAAAGTTATGTGATCATCGAAGAGGGTCATTCGGTCAAATCAGGAAAAATGGCCGACCTGGTTGATGATCCTGATACTATCCATCGCTATCTAGAAGCGGCTTAGAGGAGAAGGATAAACTATGAATGCATTACTTACATCCTTCCGCAGAAATCGCACGTTTTGGGTCACACTACTGGTTCTGATCATTATCTTTGTGCTTGGCATTCGAGGATTAGTGAATAACGAGGCCGAAGGCGGCGAGCGCTATAAGAACGTGGTCATTACCATTTTGCGAGGTTTCTCTACCGGCTCGATTATCTTCCTGGTCGCCTCAGGATTTTCAATCATCTTTGGCTTGATGAGTGTGCTCAACATGGCCCATGGCGCCATCTTCATGATTGGCGCATACGTGGGTTGGACTGTTGCTGTGCGACCTGATACGGTTGTCGATGCAACAACGCCAATCGCTCTATTAATATCAGGCTTTTTGCTCGTTCCAGTCTGGGATCAAATCATCAAAAAGATAAAATTTACCCCGGCACTTGCGAAGATATGGCCGTGGTTGACTTTGATTCTGACCCTGTTATTGTTGGGTTTCATCCTGCCCAAATACCCAATCACCAGCTGGGATTTGAGTTCATACGAACTCACACCAGTAAATTTTGCTTTTGCTGCTAGTCAGGGAAATGTTAACGTCCCAGAACCCGAACAGTTCCAGGAAATCTCTCCACTGATTGGCATAGGCGGCATCCTTATAGGAAGTGTTCTAGCTGGCATAACCGTTACTGGGTTTGTTGCTAGCCGACGACCAACGACAGCGGATACAGCGCCTCAACCAGGAACCCAACGCAAATCACTGATCAGCTTTGGGGCAGTGGCCCTGGTGGGATTACTGCTTTATTTCTTCAATACCCCCATCTCTAATTTCCTTTACACCCTCGATAGCACCTGGCTGTTCATCGTTGCCATTCTTGTAGCCGTTGCAACCGGTGCTGGGTTGGGCATCTTGATCGAATCAACCTTGATCAGGCCGATCTATGAGTCTCACATGTACGTTCTGATGCTCACTTTGGGCGTCAATGCCATCATCATCGAGGTGGTACGCACCATTTGGGGCGCGCCCGAATTTACCATGCATAGACCATCCGTCTTTGCCGGCACGGGAGAAGGCTGCCCGGCTGAAAGTTTGGGAGCATTCTTGCAATACAAATGCTCTACGATCCGCGTTCTTGGTGGCAGGGTACGCACGTACAATGAAATCTTTATCACCTTGTTGGGGTTTGTGGTGTTGATCGCGGTGTGGCTGCTGCTGCAGCGCACTCGCCTGGGCATGATCGTGCGGGCTGGCGTACAGGACAGTGAAATGGTCGAAGCCTTAGGCATCAATGTTCAGAGAATCTTTACGATTGTATTCGCCCTGGGGGTCGGGTTGGCAGCCCTGGGCGGGGTCATCGGGGCTCCCTCTACGGGATTAACAACCACTCTCGGAGATAGTTTACTCATCAACATGCTGGTGGCGCTCGCCATAGGCGGTCTAACCAGCTACCCGGGCGCGGCTGCAGGGGCGCTAATCGTTGGTCTTCTACAGCAGTTCATCATCAAATATGGACAGATCGGCATCAACATCCCCTTCATGGAGGAGGCATTCAAACCATCTCCACCCCTGGTTCCCGCCATGACAGTTCTACTGATGGTGATAATTTTGCTGGTCATGCCTCAGGGCTTGTTTGGAAGGAAGGAGTAATCGATGGAAAATACATCCCCCTCCCCCACCAGACAGAACGCACTCTCTGAATTCATCAATGGCAATCGCGGCATCCTGATCACGATACTATTACTTGCTGCTTTGCCCTTTATCCTGGCGCTCATCGATGGGCAGCCCCTCAGTAGTTTGCTGGCCAATGAACCTGGACATTCGAAGTTCTATCAAGGATTAGCGATCGAAATCTTCATCCTGGCCATCTACGCTTTGAGCTACGATCTGCTCTTAGGAATCACGGGTCTACTCTCCTTCGGGCACGCCATGTTCTTTGGCGTGGGCGCTTATCTGACCGGCATAATGCTGAAAAGCTTTGGCTGGAGCATCTTGCCGATTTTGGGATTAGTCGCTGGCGCGGGCATTGTCATGGCGCTGATACTCAGTGTTGTATTGCCAAGGGTCAAAGGCATCACTTTCGCATTAGTGACATTGGGTATTGCCCAGGTCTTTTACATCGTCATTCAGTCGCGAGAATTGGCAGACTATGCAGGCGCCGAAATTGGGCTCCAAGGTGTAACACCACCTGATTTCTTGAACCCCGTTACCCAGCGCTTGCGATTCTTTTACATTGGGCTGGTCGCCGTTTTCGTGGTGTACTTCATCCTCAAACGCTTCGTCGATTCACCTACAGGTCATGTCTGTGTGGCGATCCGCGAAAATGAAGATCGCGCCACGATGTTGGGTTACAACACGTTTTACTTCAAGCTGGTTGCTTTGATCATCTCTGCCATCATCGCCGCGCTAGCTGGAGCAATGCACGGACTCTTTAGCCCCATCATCAGGCCTGGCATTGCCAGTTCGCACTACACGATCGCAGTCTTGTTGATGATTTTGATGGGCGGCATTGGTACACTCGATGGAGCGCTCATTGGCGCAGCAACCTTCCGGTTGCTTTCGTTTTGGCTCGAAAAATGGTTCGGCGGCGCATCACAAGTGATCATCGGATTGGTGTACATTCTGTTGGTGCTCTTCCTGCCCTACGGTATCGTCGGTACCTGGAAGCTGCGCGGATATAAGCTCAAACAAGGCTGGGCTGATCTGATCGAGAGGTTCAAGAAGTCTTCCTGGGTAACTCATGGACCATGAGTGAAATGATTACAATTCGGGATTAGGTTCCCCAAAAACGACACACAAACGCGGCTCTTAATTGGAGCCGCGTTTGGTTTTAAGGTAGAATGGTAAGTCCTTCGATGAGAAAGGAACTGTTATGAGCAAAATCACCCATGTGGTAAAGCGCAGCGGCGCAATCGTCCCATTTGTCCCTGAGCGGATTACGAATGCCATCTATCGAGCGGCAGTATCTATCGGTGGTCGAGACCGACAGACCGCCGAAGGCTTGAGCAAGCAAGTAATTCAACTACTCGAAGAGAATTGCGCCCAGGGCGAAAAACCACATATCGAAGAGATCCAAGATCTGGTTGAGAAGGTTCTCATCGAGAATGGTCATGCTAGGGTTGCCAAGCACTACATCCTTTACCGAGATGAGCGAGCCCGCAGCCGAGCCGAAAGCGCCGACCGTCGGTCGAAGCCCTCGGGCAATATTCCTTGGGCAAAGATTTGGTATGTGCTCAATTGGGCGGTGGAACATAAAGTCAATACAATTGAAAAATTGAACAATCGCATCGCTGCAGGTGAATTTCCAAATATCGTAAACGAGTCCGAAAGCGCCTACCTTATCGATGTCCAGAATGTCACCGAGCAAATTGCGCAGCGCGGCCAGGAATTGAAAATGGTCGTTATTACCGGACCATCATCATCTGGGAAAACAACCACTACCATAAAACTTTCCAAGGGATTGGAAAAGAAAGGCTTCAAGCTGGTCACACTAAACGTGGATAATTATTTCTTCAACCTCGAAATGCACCCCAAAGACGAGTTTGGCGATTACGACTTCGAAACACCCCAGGCCCTCGACCTTCCGCTAATCAATGAGCATCTCGAGAAACTGATCCAAGGTGAACGGGTCAAGATCCCCTTTTACGATTTCAAAACTGGCCAACGCACAGAAGAAGTGACCCCCATGAAGTTGGAAAAGAATGAGATCATCTTGATCGACAGCCTGCATGGTCTATTCCCCGATATTACCCAGGCAATAACCAGTGATCAGAAATTCTTCCTTTACCTGGAACCATTGCTGCAAATGAAAGATCGACTAGGTGAGTATATTCGCTGGACGGACATCAGGTTGATACGCCGCATGTTAAGAGATGCAACTCATCGAGCATACGACCCACGCAAGACACTAACCCATTGGCACTATGTGCGCGCCAGCGAAATGCGCAATATTATCCCCTATATCAATACTGCTGATTATCTGATCAACACTGCCATGCCCTATGAATTATGCCTATACAGCCACCGTTTGCTCGATAATTTTGCTGAGTGGACACGTGAATTTCAGGATGATCCCCTGCGTGAAGATGCCATGCTGCGCGCTGAACGGGTTTATGATGTCCTCTCACAGGTGACGCCTGTTGATGATGACTCGTCTGTGCCCAAAGATTCTGTGCTCAGAGAGTTTATTGGGGGCAGTGTTTACGAATATTGATTGGAATCATTTTCTTCTTGACAGTCCTAGGGCAAACAACCCTACACCAACCAAGAGCAGCGCGCCAATTTGATAAATTTCTCCCAAAGTCAACCATCCCAAGTTTAGGAGACCCAGAGCAAAAGGTGGTCCAACTGTGGCACCTAAATCACCGAAGATGTTGGTGATCCCCAGTGCTCGGCCGCGTGATTTTTCGCGGATGCGGTCACCGATTATGGCTGGGACTAGCGTCTCTACACCACCGCCAACAACAGGTACGATCAATGCCCCAAGCAGGGGTATGAATGTGGGTATTGATTTCATACTCATCAACCAGAGGCCAATTCCGCCCAGAAATGTCGCCAGCGCCAGAACAGGCCAACGCCTTCCCATCCGATCGGAGAAGAAGCCAGATGCCGGCGCGCTGCCAATACTGGTCAGCATGGAAAGCGCAGTGTATATACCAGTCAGCGTTGCAATAGGGATATAGATATTCCCCCAGCTTAAACCCTCTCCGATCAATCCCGACAACCAAAGTATGGCTGTTGCGGCTAATACGCCCCAACTGATGAAGCGCGCAAAGAAAGTTGGCAGTGAGGCTGCCAAGACCGTCCCCCAAGGAATGGGAGCCGCCTTCGATTTGCTAGATTTCTCGGGGATGCTGTCTTGACCAGCACGGCGGGTCTCGGGGAACAGGAATAACCACAACAAGGCTGCCAACCCAATCAAAGCTGCGCTGATCCATTGGCTGTTTCGAAATCCAAACAGGTCTGTCATCAATCCACCCAACAAGGATGACGAGGCGATTCCAACAAAGAACCACATCTGGTATCTGCCGCTAAGTTTTCCTCGATCTGCTTCCTGAGAAATGTCAAGGACGACGGCATTTCCTCCAATCCACAAAAATGACCATGCCAAGCCCCAAAATACGCGGCCAGCTAATAGAGGCCAAAAACCAGTTCCCAGCGCGTAAAGAATGCTAGAAATCGAACCTATTGTGAGGGAAGTTGTCAACAATGGTCGCCGCGGCCATCGATCGTAGAGCATGCCAACAGGACCGTTTAATAATAGACGTACAGCACGATTGGCCCCCAGTAAAATACCCACCATCGAAAGTTTTATGCCTACTTGGGCCGCAATGGAGGGATGAGGCAAAACTGTGTATAACGTTGAATCGCCTAACAAAGAAATCGCGGTACCGATTCCCAATAATGTAATTATTTGCTTTGGGTTTTTCATTTGAAGTGGGTCAAACAAGATGAAATATTTTTTTAACTCAAGTTGCCACCAATCGGAGCAATATCCTGAGAGGAGACGTCCTTTTCCAGCCTTCGACTACCACTTCGACAAGCTCAGTGTCCGTTTAGGCAGGTTATTTTGTTTTCTGGCATTTGGGCGTCGTAGTCACCGGTACTGAGCGAAGTCGAAGTAAAGGATAATTGCATAAGTTAGCAACTTAGGTCATTTAATATTTTTAATTTGATTGGTCCATTTTCCCCAATGGAGAACAAACGCGATTCTTGCCAGTGGCCTTGGCTTCAAGTACGGCCCAATCTGCGCTCTTGACCAGCTCCGCTCCAGTTTCCGCATCATCTGGGAGTGTCGCTACACCAATGCTGAGGGTATACCCGGAAATCGCATGTCTTTTGGCTATTTTTGAGGCAGAACCAGGCAATGCTTTTAGCGCTTTTGCTTCGGCTGTTTCCCGAATACGTTCAGCGAGTTGAAGTGCGCCAGCTTTATCGGTGTGCGGCAAGAGGAGAACAAACTCTTCTCCGCCATAGCGAGCGACAATATCGGGCAAGCGGACATCACTGGAAAGGATCTTAGCAATCTCCTGCAATTGCACATCCCCTGCTGGATGGCCGAAAGTATCATTGAAAAGTTTGAAATCATCGATATCGACAAAGATTAACGATAGCGGATGTCTATAACGGGCAATTCTGACAACTTCGTTCTCCAGGGCATCATCAAAAGCACGCCGATTGGCTACGCCGGTTAAACCGTCGGTAATGGCAAGTTTTTGCACCTCAGTATATAGCGTTGCGTTCTCGATTGCCACTGCAACTTGAGATGCCGCAATTGTCAGCAAATGTTCGTCGTGTGTTGAAAAAGCATTGGGCTGATCACTATCGATAGATAAGGTTCCGATAATTCGATCTTTTGTTTTTAATGGCACAACAAGAAGCGAGCGGACTTCTTTGCTAAAGTACTTGAAATTGGGATCCTCCCGTGTATCCGGAACATACTTGGGTTCACCATTCTCCACAACAGCACCGCTTACCCCTTCTCCTACTTTCAAGCTGAATTCCTGCACCCAATGATCTTCTATTCCCGCAGTTGCTGACAGTGAAAGTGTATTGGTTTTGGTGTCTAACAATACAATTGAGACTCCCCTGGCGTTCAACATCACTTTCAGATTTGCAACGATTTGTGTGAAGACTTCATCAGTGTCTAAAGTAGCTGTTTTTTGGGCTAAATCGTAAAGGGCAGACATCTCAGAAAGGTTGTTTTCCAACCCAGTAGCATGTTCGGCGTTAATCAACGCAATTGCTATCTGGCTGGCTAACGTTTCCAGCAGTTGGCAATGGCTCTCATCATAAGTGTTAGGCACAAACGATTGGACCGAGATGGCTCCTAAAATTTGACCATGTGCAATCAGAGGTACACCAAGCCAGGACCGAGATGGCTTGCCACTATGCTTGAGACGAATGGGCAATGTCTCTTGCTCAATGTCTTTCACAAGCAGATATTTCTTATTCTTTATCACCAATCCAGATAAGCTGCCCTCTTCCAGGGGGACTTTTAACCCGATCCATTCGCTCAGCTTCTGCCCTTCTTCCATTGCCAGTAAAATTTCCAGACTCTCTTCTTCAGGTTCAAAACGAACAACTGCGAAAGAATCTGGGGAGAAAAGCTGTTCAATCTGGTGATAAATTCGATCTAACAATACATCTATTTCAAGCACACTGCTCGTATCCAATGAGGCTTCAAAGACTGCGCCCAATTCTTGCGTCTGACGTTGAGACTCTTCATAAAGACGTGCATTTTGAATGGCCACCCCAGCCTGTCGTCCAATAGCTTCAGCCAATACCAAATCCCGTTGAGTGAACTGAATTTCGGGAGATAATCCCATCAAGCCCAGCGCACCGATTGGCTTTTCCTTTCCCCAGATTGCAACCCCAATAACATTATTCACACCAGCCTCAACCCAATCAGGTATTGCTCCGGTAACCTCGGGATAATTTTCTAAAAAAACAGACTCACCTTTCTCGATGACATCTCTAGTGACACCTAGCGGTTCTGGCATTGAGATCTTACCAAGACTGGCTGGCAAGTTATGAAGGTAGGGAAAACGAATTGAACTACCGTCGGTGTCCATGAAGGCAATCACACCAGCATCCGCCCCAACAATTTCAGCAGCCAAGCGCACAATATCCCTGAGCACGGTAGGTAAATCCAATGCTCTGGTAAGTGAGCGCGCAATCTCAACCAACCGTTTTTCTCGATCAAGACTTTCTGTTGTTTCCACTAACAATCGAGCGTTTTCTAATGCAACCGCAGCTTGACTAGCGAACAATGATAATACCTGCAAATCGTTCTCTGAAAAACGGCGCTCTAATCTATCATCAATTACGAGCAGCACACCTGTGACTTCATTATGCCATTTCATAGGGACGCTGATCACTGCGATAAATGGCTTATCTTCATCAAAAACAACGGCTCGACCAGGCCATGTGCGATAATCATCGATGATCAATGGTTCACCTGATTGGGCAACAATCCCTGCTGAGCCTTCGCCATATTTGAGCACAATCCCGGTATAATCCTCAGGGGTACGGTAACTCACAACACATCGAACTTCATGTTGATCCGCATCATTCAGATATAACCCACCCGAGGGTGCAGACAAGAGTCTGGCTGCTGTCTCTACAATTTTTTCCAGCAAAGTTTGTAAATCTTGCGTTGAAGTTATTTCTAATGAAATTGCGTGAATAGCAGCAAATTCATCCATGCGTCTAAGCAGTGATTCCTCGGACTTAATAAGAGCATTCTCTAAATACCCGAACGAACCGAATAGAACATCAAAGGAACGCCGTTGAGAGATTTTTCGAAAACCTGGCAAATCTCTTGAAAACCGCGCCATGTAAAAAGCAGCAAACGGCCAAAGAACTATCCCAGAAATTGTATTAGCCACTAATTGGCCTGGAAGAATTTCTGTGAACAATGGAGTGCCAACACAAGTTATAAATGAAAAAACAAATGCATCAATCCAAAGCGTGCCGATGAGTGCACCGCCAACTGCCAACCAAATAGGTAAACTGCTGTCTTCAGGAGCTTTCCAGCATTGGAAGCGTTCGCTGAATCCACAACGATTAATGATGTACTGATATGAAATTAACAATACAAATGTGTCTACAATGAATGCTAAGGATGATGCCAGCATCTTGCGGAGTGAAATATGCAATAGGGATGAATTTGTCGTAAGGCCTTGAAAACTTCCTCCGTCAGGAAGCATCAAGTGATAGGCTCTACCATAAATAAGTACTACCATCAAAACGACAATAATAACAATACCTCTTATGGCTAAGCGAGCGGGTGCAGTTCCCTCCGTCGTGTAAATCAGTAAGATTCCAAGCAAAATTACAGGAACCAGTACTTTTGTGGCTGGCGTTAATAAAATTTCTGGGTAAATCTCAACATAAATCCCGATTGCAAAGGATGCCTGCATCGCTGTCACCAAGCCGCCCATAACTATCAGCAATGCAATAAGACCGTATTGCGCGCGCGAGTGGTGCAATTTTAATACCAATCCCCCCAACACCAATAACTCAACTAACAGCAACAGTAAATTCAACCACGTCTCCCTTATTGAGTTGCCTGCTGGGCAATTATGGATCCGACTGCTTGTGCATTAGCAACCCCGCAATTAATATTTTCCTTACATCGATATCTTACCGCATTAGTGGGCATAATATATACCACAAAGGTACTAGAAAA
>CAYQQX010000141.1:0-12202 GCA_964419495.1 uncultured Anaerolineales bacterium | reverse complement strand
GTGCCATTTGGCCTTTTTTCAACCCTGCCGGGTTGACCTTTCGGGACAGCCCCAAAATCTTGTTTTAGGCTGTGATGCTTAGTTGCCTAGCGCATCTTTTATCGTCTTAACATCCGTGGCCGAAATTGGTTTCTCCTTAGCAAGCTTGCGGAAATAATCTTTCACCTTCTTGGCATACAGCGTTGGGTTGGGGGCATCTTCCACCTGAATAGCTACATCCGGGTGCGTGAATATCAAGGCGGCCTCGATGGGTGGCATTTCGTACTCTTCGGGCAGCACTTTCTTCAATTGCCTTCTTAAGGCATCCGTCTCCGAAGCGATCTCGAACTCAGGGCGCCCCAATCCTTCCTGGGCAAATAGCGTGAGATAAGCCGACAATATTCCACCGCCGCGCTTGCGCCAGCGATTCTTGCGGTAGGTGATGGTGCCCTTCTGGTGCTTGGGAATCAGCACCCAAATCCCTGCCGGACCAACAAGTACATGCGAGGCACGGGTGGTGTAATGATACAGATTGTATTGTTTGCTGAAGCCTTTCAGGGCCGCGTCGATCTGCTCATCGGGGCGCGGGCTGCGTCCCCAACGGTTGGTGTAATAGATGCCCATCTGTGAGAGCACAAAGCCGACCATTAGAGCAGTCAGTGAAATTCCGATTTTCTCAGGCTGCTGAAAGGTGATGAACATGCCACCACCCAGGATTGCCAGACTGACGATGCTGACAACCTTACCGATGGTTGCATTGCGTTTGACCATATTCTCGTTGCGAATGATATTCATTTATGATTTCTCCATTGTTGTGCCTTTATTGTTATTACCGAGTTTTGATTCTTTGTTTCCCCATCCTCCCTTCCGTCGGGGAAGGGGAGATGGGGGCAAAAACAAGTGCGACGGGCGCTTTGCGCCCTCGCACCTGTTTTTGCCATTTTGCCTCGATTGTCGGGGGAGGTACCAAGGGTGGGGGCGATCATTAGCTAATTTGTAGATTAATTTCCGCAATATTTTTTGATTTGCCTAAAACTATCCTTCAAACCTTTTCAAAACCAGGCAGGCATTTTGCCCACCCAGCCCAAAGGAATTTGATAAGGCGACGTCCACCGAATGTTCCCGAGATTGGTTGGGCACATAATCTAGGTCGCACTCGGGATCGGGGTTTTCGTAATTGATCGTTGGGTGCAGTACGTTCTCTTGGATCGACTTGGCACACACGATGGCCTCCAGCGTGCCAGAGGCGCCCATAGCATGTCCAATCATTGACTTGGTCGAATTGACCGGGATCTGGTAGGCGCGCTCACCGAAGACGGCTTTGATGGCCTTGGTCTCGATGAGACCGTTAAGAGGGGTGGATGACCCGTGAGCGTTGATGTAGTCGACATCTTCGGGTTGGATGCCTGCGTTTGCGAGGGCCCAATTCATGGTGCGGATAGCACCTTCTCCCTCGGGGTGGGGTGCCGCGATATGAAAAGCATCTGCCGCCGAGGCGTATCCCAACACCTCAGCATAGATATGGGCACCTCGGCCTCGCGCGTGTTCCAGGCTCTCCAATATCACTGCCCCGGCACCTTCGGAGAAGACAAAGCCTTCCCGCTTGGCATCGAAGGGGCGTGAGGCCTTTTCGGGCTGGTCATTGTAGTTGACCGGCAGCGCCCGCATAGCGGCAAAGCCGGCAATCGACCAGTCCCGCATCAGCGCCTCAGTACCGCCGCTGATGACCACGTCGGCCAGTCCGCGGCGGATGAAATCGGTTCCCTCGCCGATGGACTGCGTGCCCGTGGCGCAAGCCGTGGTGATGGTGGCATTGGGTCCCAGGCATTGGAAGCGCAGCGCGATCATGTGGGCGGAGAGATTGGGGATCCCACCGGGCAGCACAAAGGGGCTGACGCTTCCCAGCCCTTTGCTGCGAAAAATATCGATGCCATCAACAAAGCTATCTAAGGCGCCAATGGCCGTGCCGAAGAATACGCCTGTGCGCTCAGGGTTGGGGACTGGTTCGGGCAGACCAGCATCGTTAACAGCCTGGACGGCTGACGCCAGGGCGATCTGAGCGGCGCGCGGAAAGCGGCGCGCCAGCTTGTGGTCCATGAAATCTTTTGGTACAAAGTCGGGGATCTCACCGCCGATCTGGCAGGGCAGCTCACTGGGGTCGAACATGGTGATGCGCCGGATGCCCGATTTCCCATCTTTGAGCCCGCCCCAGAATTTATCTATGGAGCTGCCCAGAGGCGTGACCGCGCCCAAGCCCGTTATAACCACCCTCGAGCGAGTCATGATACTCCCGCTACTTTGGTTTGTTTCAGCCCCTCACGGATGGTTTCGCGCAAGGCATTGAGTAAATCCGCTTCCACAGCTTTTCTGGCCGCTTTGATCGCACTGACAAGGGCGTAGGCATCGGAGCGACCGTGACCCACAAAAATCAGACCGTCGATACCCAACAGCGGAACGGCGCCGAACTCGTCGGGGTCCAACTTCTTCTTCAGGCGTCCAAAGGCTGGCTTGGCCAGTAAGGCACCCATGCTGGTGACAATACCGCTGGTGAGTTCTTCTCGTAAGGTCTCAACTAGAAGTTTGGCCACCGCCTCGGCTGACTTGACCATCACATTGCCGGTGAAGCCGTCGGTGACCACCACGTCTACCTCGCCGCCGAAGATCTCTTTGCCCTCCACATTGCCGATGAAATTGAAGTCGGAAGCTTCCATCAGTGGATAGGTATCGATGACCAGGCAACTGCCTTTTCCGGCTTCCTCGCCATTAGAGAGCAGACCCACTTTGGGATATGCCACACCCAATAATTTTTCGGCGTAGATCGAGCCCATCACGGCCCATTGACGCAGAAATTCGGGCTTGCACTCTGTGTTAGCGCCGATATCCAGCAGAACGCAGCCCTTGCCTCCGGCTACGGGCAGAATCACAGTCAGCGCCGGGCGTTTGACACCCCGGATGCGGCCCAGACGGAAGAGCCCATTGGCCATTGCTCCGCCGGTGTTGCCAGCAGTGACGAAGGCATCTCCTTGACCATCCTTGAGTAGGTCCATACCCACGGCCATGGAGTTGAGCGCCTTGCCGCGCGCTGAACGGGCGGGTTTATCGCCCATCTGAAGAACCTCGGGGGCGTGGAAAACTTTGACTTTATCCGAACCGCCCAGGGCTTCGAGCTTAGGTTTGAGTCGATCCTCGTGCCCCACCAGTAGGATCTCGTCACCGAACAATTCCCCCGCTTCCACAGCAGCCTGCACTTCCGGATCGGGATAGTTATCGCTGCCCATGGCATCTAGAACAATACGCATTGCACTCTCCTTATTATTTGGACGCGGATGAACGCGGATGGACACGGATAAAATGATTTGGATAAAGGTATTTGAATCTGAGGCAGATTAAGGCATCAATCATTTGAATTTATTTATCCGTCCAATCCGTGAAATCCATGTATGAAAAAATCTATTTATTGACAAATACAACCCCCAGATTATAATACGGATGCTCAAGCGCTGGTGCTGGAACTGGCAGACAGGCGTGGTTGAGGGCCACGTGCCCCTAGGGCGTGCGGGTTCGACCCCCGCCCAGCGCACAGAGTAAAACCGTCCCGAAAGTGGGCGGTTTTACGTTTGTTTTAGTCAAGTGGGTTTTATTAGCGGGGATTTGCTGTCAATATTGCTAGTGAAAGAATTAAACTAAAATCTCAGTTCAATTGTAGATTAGGTAGTTTCAATTTGCTAAAATAGTGGTATTCAAATGGAGGTATCAGTCATATGATTGCTTGGGAACAACAACTGCTAGACATCTGGAAAACTCATTCTCGGATAAATTTGGAAATTCTTGGTACGATTGAGGCTGCCGATTTGGGAAAACGGTTGGATCATTATGAAACTTCGGATTGTAAACTGGGATCGCTATGGGTATGGCTATGACCATAGTTATTGTTTGATTTTTTTCAAGAGCTACATAATTTGATGGAGATGACAAATGTTATTAGATACAAGAATTAGCAAATTAGGCAGGTTGTTGAAAAATGAATTGATTGCTGGTGTTGTTTTGATTGTGGGATCTGGAGTGATAGTTTATGTAATAAGTTTGTTGTTTAACGCTGCTGTTTCATTTGCCAATATGTTATTGCTATCATTGTTGATTTTAATGCTTTATAGAATTTCATTAAACGCAAAAGTGCTGGAAAAAATTCTATTAACACAGCAAAAACCGGTAAAGACCTATTGGGATTATCGCGTATATAAAGTTGATGAGAATCCGACCAATCGATCCCCTATGATCAGCATTTCAAATCAAAACGATGTAGCTGAGTTGTCAAAACTTGGCTATCAAAGCCTAAATAATGCTGATGGAAAATTAAAGATACTAACTCTTGAAAAGGGAATGTCGATGCTCAATAGAATTGGATGGGAATTGATTCAGGTTCAACGAATTAGTGAATTTCAATACTATTATATCTTTCGCCGTTCAAGTGAATTGGCTATCGTAATTTGAGATAAACCCATGCAGAAGCAGATAATACTTGGATCTATGCTGCTCAAAAACATTTGATAGATAATGTCCTGGATAGGTTTAGAGAATATTCCAAGACTGAAGAGGGCATCCAGAGACTCATCGAACATGCCAGAAGTGATTTGATTGAATAGTGGAATGGGTAATAAAACTCTGGATACTTGTGTCATTCTGAGCGAAGCGAAGCATGCCCTGAGCATGTCGAAGGGAATCCCTTATATGTTCAATTTGTTTGAGCCTTTGCAGGTACAAAGTGACTCGGCCTTTCAGGGATTCTTCGTCGCTTCAGCCGCTTCGCTTCCTTCGCTCCTCAGAATGACAAGGTAAAGTGTTCGACATCATTTTAACCATTACAGATTTGATTGAATAGTGATCGACTAATGAATACCATTATGAGCGTCGAGGCGAAAAGCTATTTCAAATTCCTGGATTAGGTAAGAGAAGATATCAGAGAAGAAATCAAGCTGATAGACGATCTACAAAGAGGAATGCGAATTTGTGATTTTGGGTGTGGAACTGGCATAACAACCTTTGGATTGGCGTTAGAAAGGCATTCCTCGGTTTGTTTTGGAATAGATTTGTTTTCAGCTCTGAAGAGTTAGCTGAACACTTGATAAAGTTCGCTATGCCAATACCGATCGTCAGGGACATGTGAACAACGCCGCATTTTCCGTATTTTTAGAGACAGGTAAGTTCAATTTTTAGTAGGCAAATACACTGCCAAGAAAAGGCCAATAATAAATACGATCAATCCGCTAACGGGGAGAAACCAGACCTGCGCTTGCACTCCTGGTTCGAGCAAACAAGTGTCAGGGTCGCTTTCTGAGTAGTACACAGTTACGCTTGATCCCTTTGGATAGCGAAAAACAATATCTTTGGCATGTGTTGAATTATTGGAACCATGCTCTCCAAATGCGACGCGTGTTCCAGAGTAAGTGACCCCGTTCACAGCGAACTCATATTGAATTTCTGCCTGATAGGTAGAGCTGTCTCGGTCTCTATCGATCTTGCGCTCAACTGAAGACGAAATTATTTTTCCCTCTGTAGTGAGCCAATCCAGGCTGGCCCTGGCGAAAAGAAGATCTCGAATCCCAATGTAGGCTACCAGCCCACCCACTAAAATGAAAATCAAGGGGAAAACTCGCCAAATGAAAGACATGCTGCCGAGCGTGAGCAATTTTGGCGTTGATTTGTTCATGATCATCCTCCACAGTTCTCTCCACCCAATTGTAGAGAATTGGACCAAGCGAGTCAAATTGAATCCGCGCGCTTGTTCAAACAACAATATAAAACTCAAGTTGCCACCTAATGTAGCAATATCCTGAGCGGAGATGCCAATAGACAACCTTCGACTACCATTTCGACACCCTTCGACAGGCTCAGGATTCAGCTCAGTGTCCGTTCAGGCGATTTTGCCAAATCGAGTATACGATATTCGCGATGTTGGCTTCAACGCTTTGGCTGGCCTGATGGCTGTTGTTGCCAGTGTAGTATTGAATTGGGTGAGACAACGGGGCGAAAACACATAAACCACAAAGCAAAAAATAGATTTCCGCTAAGTTTGCAAATTATTGCTGACCAGATTCGGGTTGTTTTTCGTAAGGGCGACGAAAATTGTGTATAATGTTAATATTAATTGCATATAGCCATCATTCGGGAATGCAATCAATATTGCAATTTCTCGCCTCTGGAGGAAAAGCTATGAAGAAAATTCTAATTGTAGAAGATGAACCCGATATTTTGGATATCCTCAAGCTGACCCTAGATTTTGGGAATTATCAGCTTTTGACAGAGATCGATGGGGAAAAAGCGCTGGAAACGGCCAGGAGAGAACTCCCCGACATGATCTTATTGGATATTATGCTGCCGGGTAGTATTGATGGGCTGGACATCTGTCGCCAGCTTAGAGAAGATGAAACAACGGCAGACACCTATGTCATGATGGTTACAGCAAAGGGTATGGCTCAAGATAGAGAGGCAGGTCGCCAAGCCGGCTGCGATGAATATGTGGTCAAGCCTTTCAAAATTAAGCAGTTGGTAAAGTCAATTGAGAGCATTTTGGGCGAATGAGGAATCCCTGAATAAGTTTAGTTAGATTTAGGAGCAGGTTTTGTAGATATCCTTAATGCGTTCGACATATATTCTATATTAATCTTCGGGGTAGGAATTTATTTTATTTCCCATGGAATTTCAAAGAAATAAATATGTGGGGGGGCTCAACCTAGCAGAATGCCATAGACGCCGTCGGTTTGACTATTTACTATTGAATATTAACGTCGCGGCGTTTCAGTTGGAGTGGGGGTCGCAGTTGGTGTCGCAGTTGCAGAAGGTGTTGCCATGGGCGTAAACCGAGGGAGTTGGTCGCAATCTCCAATCACTTCTATTAATTTGGTGTCGTTTGGCACAGTGCACATTTTTCCAAAATTGGGACCGATGACATACCAAAAGAATCCATCTTCGCTTCGCCCAATGACGGTCGCTGATTGACCTGGAGTAAAACTATCCTCAGGTTCGAAGCTCCTCCCTGGTCCCTGCCTGCAAAAGAGATTCGCCAGTGCCTTCACTTCGCATGGTTGTCGTTCTGCGGTGGTCGGGGTAGGAGTCACCGTTCTGGTTGGAGTTGATGTCGGAGTTGATTCTTTGGGTGTAGGTGTAAAAGTTTCCGTTGCCATCTCCTCCTGGTGTATGACATGGATTCGTGCCTGGGCGGGCAGACCGGACGCATTGCTTTCTGAAGAGCGAACTTCAATGAGATAGGTTCCGGGGGCAGGTGGCAGCCAATCGTAGGTGTCAGCAAATATAGTTTGATTCCCCTCGGGGGTCCATGAATTCACTATTTGGCCGTTGATTAGCAATTCAATCCTGGTCAGACCTGACGAAGATGCAGCATGGAAAATTATTTGATAAGGCGCCAGAGGGATGGTCGAACCGTCAAGGGGCGCATCGATCCAGGTTTGGGTTGCAGGCTCAGACACAAGCATGGGGGGGATTTTCGCTTCTAATTCGCAACCAGCACAACAAAACCCCAGGATGCATAGAATGATAAATAGGATTAGCTTGATTCTAGTTATGGTCATCTATTGCTCCTCCAATGCCTGGTCACCGAATCAGGGTATGACACGCGTTATTACCACATCTACCTTGCAGGAAGCGTGTCCGTTATCGGATTGTTTAAGTTGCCACTCTTCGTTATAGGTTTTGTTCCATTCAAAAATATCTTTTTTGGGTGTATATAATTCGTCGCTGCACACGTAGTCGTCGGCGAAGTAATCATAATCAATCAATACCACACGCAGGCGGATCGCATCACCATCGGCGACATCCATGGTGAATTTGTTCGTATTCGTCGCCCACATATCCGGGAGAACCGTTCCCTGACACACCTTAGCTCCTTTAGTTCCATCGATACAGTTTTCGAATTTTGTGATAGGCCATGAACCATTCCAAACGGTTGCCGGGCAGCCCAGTCCTTTTAGTGTGAAGTCGCTGAAGCAATATTTAGACCAGTTTGATTCGATTAAATTTCCGCGCACAACATACTTGAAATCGACCGATGATTCAGCCAGGAAATATCCATAGATCTCGAGTTTTTCTTGACCCACGTCATTGTCGTCAGCATGGCCGATGTGCAGAGTTTCGAATGTCACTTCCACCTGGACTTTGTCACCGAGTGGTTTAAAACAGCTCACTTTGATTGGTCCGCTTATTGGGCCCCAGTAGGTCTTATCTCCTTGGCTATACCACATCCGCACGGAAATGTACTGTTTTCCTTCGCAAGCAACTGGTGGGAGAGTAAAGACAGTCGCCCCAGGTGTATCCACAACCCAGGTCTTAAAGCCAGCACTGCTTTTACTCGTGACATAGAAACCGACTTTGCCACCTTCTAAGGTGACCATGTCTGCCAGATCCTGGTATGTCAAGCAATCTCCCCCCGCCTGGCATTTCTTTTCGGAATAGAACACCAAGTATCGTTGAGGATTGCCGCCAGACGGTCCGATATCGAATCCGGGGTAGGGCGCGCAGTAAGCCAATCGATCTTCCTCAGTCATCCATGGCTCTCCAGGTAGGAAGTACATACAATATCCTTGATCCATGGTGATTACTGTATGAACATGTGAAATTTGGGGGTGGATAGGTTTGAAAAACTTCCATATGTTCTTGAGGAATGAAAGATCAAAGAATAAATCGTCACCACCTCCCCCCATCGGGTAAAACACAGGCTGATCGAAGTAATCCGCAAATTTCAGCAGGATGTCGACGGAGAAGCCATCTGTGGGTATGTGAAGCTCCTTCGGGCCGCTGAGATCCAGGTGTTCGGAGAATTCGCCCAGGAACTGCAACTGAGCTCCACTCCAACCCCAGCATTCCATCATCAGATCAAGTTCTTGGATCACTGGCTGGTCGTTAAAATCCGAGAGCAGTAGATTCTCCCCGGTTTCTTGAATTTCAAGGCCCTTTTCCCCCATTGTGAAGAAGCCAAATAGTGGCCAACGCGACCAGTTCAGACCATCCAAGGATTTATAGCAGTAAACCTGATCTACCGGAAAGCTTGGCACTAATGTGGTCAGCTCGACCGTAAGTAATGGGAGTTCTCCTTCAACTGAAGGACAACCTGCTGGATCGATGTTCACCAATGCCAGATTGCTGGCAGCTTCTCCCTGGCTATTGAAGGCCGTCACATAATATGTTAATCCCCCAGGTGTCCCACTGTCGCTGAAGGTCAACCAATCATCCTGAGACTGAGAGCTCAATAAAGCAATTTGAGTCCATGTTGGGGCATTGGGTGTTTGGCGATAAATTGCGAAGCCCTCTTCATTATCCGAGAGATCATGGATCAATATCTTAGCGACGCAGCCCTCTTCCTTTAGGATCAACGCGGGAGCATTCGGGGGCTCATTGGCTGTGAGATTGGTAACCCACTCAATCGCTGAGCCCTGCCAGCTAGCAGCAGGGCTGGTTGTATCATTTGTCCCAGGCAATTGAGGAACTGCAGCAGCGGTACTCGCGGCAGGGAAAACAGCTGCGGAATCCGCAAATTCATCTGTATCTTCCTCGGATTCGGCGGGCTTGATCAAAACTGTTATTGGGAGTGATGTGGCTGATTGATTCTCGGCATCCAATCCTCGCGCCACCAAAGAATACGCGCCTGGTTGATTGGGAATCCATACGAAATCAGGGTTGAAACTGGTTAAGCCCCCAGATGGTGCGGCGTGAACACCCTCTAGGATTCCATTGATCCACAACTCCATAGATAGGAAGGGTAATTTGCCGAAAGCGCTAGTCTCGACATATATGGGATCTCCTTGGGTGCCTTCGTCTTGTGCGGTGATCGTGACGAAAGTGGGTGTTATATTCTTATTGGTTGGAAACCCAGCAGTGCGGTAGCGAATATGTTGGATTACAATGCCAATAATTATCACTGCCAAGGCACTCTGAATGGCGAGGCCTAAAAGTCCCCAAGCTAACGCTCTAGATTTCTTTGCCATGCCAATACCTCCCCAAAACAGATGCGGATTCAAAGAACGTGAATTTATCATAGCATAGTTGAAATTCCAAGACAACTAGGAATGAAGGAAGATTTGGATATAATAGAACAATGGACAAAACCTACAAATCTAGCAGACTGACAAAGGGGAATTTCTGGTTCCCCGATCATGTGACCATCGCACCCGATGGCATCCATTTCTTGAAGCGACGCATATTTGGCTCTGATGAGGAAATTATCAACTATGATCAGATTGCCTCGGTCAAGATCAACAGCGGTGTTTTATGGGCGGATATCAGTGTCGAAACCGCGGGCGGATCCCAGCCAGTATTCATCAATGGTTTGCCTAAAGGCGATGCGCAGGAAATTAAAGAGGCAATTCGACGCTACCAGCAAGATTGAGGAAGAAGGTGACTATGGACTCCAATGAACTTGTTCAATATCATATTCAATTAAGAGAGGGGGATGTAGGACGATATGTGTTACTGCCGGGGGATCCGGGACGCAGTCAGCGAATTGCCAATTATTTCGACGATCCATATGAAGTTGCCCAAAATCGTGAATTTACATCCTGCGTAGGAACGCTCAACGGGGAGAGAGTTGCCGTAGTTTCTACAGGCATAGGTTGCCCCTCAGCAGCAATCGCCATGGAAGAGCTGATCAAGATTGGCGCAGATACTTTTATCCGTGTTGGTACCTCAGGGGGCATGCAGCCCGAAACTAAAACTGGAGACATTGCCATCGTTACGGCAGCAATCCGGGATGAAGGCACCACCAGGCAGTATCTGCCTATGGAATTCCCTGCCGTAGCTGATCTTGATGTGGTTAATGCTCTGCGGGATGGCGCTGAAAAGTTGGACTTGCCTTATCGGGTTGGTGTGACGCAGTCCAAAGATTCCTTCTATGGGGAGGTTGAATCTGCCCGAATGCCATTGTCGAGCCATTTGGATGCCCGCTGGAAAGCCTGGGTTCAAGGGGGTGCGATTTGTTCAGAGATGGAAGCGGCGGCAATCTTCATCATCGCCAGCATTCACCGTGTGCGAGCTGGGGGTGTGATGATGATGGTCTGCACCGGTGAGGGCCTGCCCGAGGGTGAAGAAGGAAAAGCCTTGTTCCACGGAGACCGAGCCATACAGACTGCCATAGAGGGTTTAAAAATCCTGATTGAAAGAGATCGAGAATCTCAATTGAATTAGGTAGCAACTTAGGTTAGTTTATTTTTGCAGACTAATGACCGCGTAAAGCGATGGGGGACTGAATACTTGTGGGCAAATTCCGCAGGGGTTAGGTTGATGCGCTCGAGCCCTTTTTCGTATTTCTCATTATATGCTTGAATGGTGTTTGCGGGAGGGATTTGCTCGTCGATTTGGGCTTCACCTAGAAAAACAACAATATCACCGCCTAAACCATCGCCATCGAAATTTAGGGCAACTTTGGGGTTGACTCTGATATGCTCCAACTTAAACGTGCCTGGTAAGCTGTAAATGATGAAGGATTCATCTTGCCATAAAAACCATATCGGCCGCGGGTGGGGTACTCCATTAGGGGAAACTGTAGTTAGCCAGGCGACGCGCTCTGTTTCTAGGCGTCGTAGAGCTCGCTGACCAAACTCAGTTGATTTATCAATGTTAAAGGGGGGCATAATCTTCTCCTTAAAATATTCAATAATTTAAGGTTATTTCCTTGACACACAAAGAACATATGTTCTAATATGGCAGTGATCCAATAATCACAATTCACCTGTCAAAACTCGGGTCTCTAGGAATTCCCGTGGTAATGGTCAGATTTGGGGGTATAGAGCGTGCTCCGCACGCTCTATACCCCCAAATCTGGGATGCCACCCCGGTGATTCCCATTGAACCCAAAACTTTGGCGAGCTCGCAGTACTGTTTTGAGGTAGAACAGCATTGATTTTTTCTATTCATTAACCGCTCATCAGATTGCCGCCAAACTATCAAAAAGGACACATTATGACCAAGGTTATCATTATCCAGGGCGGAAGCCTCGAAAGTTATTACGAACAAACCCTTGATTATTTACACGCCAAATACCACTCTTATCCATCGAATTTGCCTGAATTATCCGTTGATCCCGATGTTGAGTGCGAATTGGGATATTATGAAAGGTTAGCGCGCAAGATTGCCGAAGAGGCCGAATTCGATGGGGAAATACCATTAGGGAAATTAGTCATCTAATGCGCAGTTTCTAAATTCAGTAGATCACGATTTT
>CAYQQX010000140.1:0-12239 GCA_964419495.1 uncultured Anaerolineales bacterium | reverse complement strand
GCAATTGACCGGGCTGTCGCCCGAGGGTAAGCAGCGCGTTTTTATGAGATTGGTTATGAGCAAAGATTGTTCAGGGTTTACGCCGCCCGGAAATTGAAGCCAACGTTGGGCGGCGAGGCAAAGTTTAGGGTAGGCGGTGGTGAATGATCTCTAAAACCGAAATACAAAAGATATCCAAACAGTGGAATTTAGAAGATCACGTAATTGAGAAAGATTATGTGCTCGGGTGGTTGCTTTGGGGTATTGCCAAAAATTCGATACTTTCGCAGTATTGGATTTTAAAAGGCGGGTCTGCAATAAAGAAATGCTATGTCGATACACATCGGTACTCGCAAGATTTAGATTTTACTGTTTTGCCAGAAGGGCCATGGACACCGGATGATTTAAATGAGATATTTGATGAAATATTGACTCAAGTTAGCGAGAAATCTGGCATTAATTTTAATGGCATTCACGGCAGTTGCCTCGGCCCTGCTCGACAATTTCACCACCATGCTCTTGATGACACCCATTAGCTTGCAAATTGGGCTGGCTCTTGGCATTAACCCCCTGGCACTGATCATCCCCGAAGTGCTCGCTTCAAATGTGGGAGGAATCACGACACTGATCGGGACGCCAACCAACATCCTGATCGGGGCATCTGCCGGGATTGGGTTTTACGATTTTTTGGTTAACCAAACAGTTGGTGTATTGATTGCGCTCGCTGCGATGAGTGGATATGTCATTTGGCACTACCGCAAGGAGTGGGAAAAGGTCAGCGGGGGGATCTCCAAGACGCTGTACGAGAAGTTGAAGGAGAAAGGGCGTATCCGCGATCCAGATGCTCTCAAGAAGTCAGGGGTGGTTTTTGTATTCACCCTGATTGGCTTTGTGGTCGGCGAACGGATTCATGTGGTCCCGGCTGTCCCGGCGATTGTCGGCGCAACGGTTTTGCTGATTTGGCTAAAGCCTGACATTAACCGAATGATTACGGCAGTCGATTGGACAACTCTGGTTTTCTTTATGGCGTTGTTTATGGTCGTTGGGGCTGTGCAGGAGGTTGGTCTGATTGATCTCGCGGCCAAGAGCATCAGCCAAGTCGTTGGCGAAAACTTGGGATTGGCTATCTTTGTGCTTGTGATTGGGGTCGGCTCACTATCAACCGTGATTGCAAATATTCCTCTGGCCGCCTCCATGCTGCCGGTGGTTGACTTTTTAACCGGTTCTATCCCGGGGGCAAGTAGCAAGGTTTTGTATTATGCACTCTCCATGGGAACCGCGATGGGAGGCAATGGGTTTTTAATTGGGGGCGAAGCAAATCTAGTCACGGCAGGTATCACCACCCAGGCGGGCTCCCCGATTTCGTTCAAAGAATTTCTCAAGATCGGCTTACCAATCACCTACATTACTTTGTTTATCGGCAATCTGTGGCTGATGATTCGTTTTGGAGTTTTTTGAGAGGAAAAGCATGAGAATAATTTTATATCCCACTCGCGGAGGTCAGAAGAGTTATCCAAACCAGGATGCTGTGATTGCTCTTGCCAAGAAATGGAAAGCAAAGCTAATTTTCCTGTATATCTCAAATGTTCATTTTCTGGAGAAACTGGGGCCTGTCAGGCACACCAAAGTAGTTCAGAATGAATTGGAAGATATGGGAGAGTTCCTGCTCGCTATGGCCTGTGAGCGTGCGAAAAAAGCCGGATGGAAAGCCCAGACAATTGTGCGGCATGGCTCTTTTATGGAGATTGTTCACAACGTAATCAGCGAGCATCAGATTGATACTCTAATAATCGGTGCTCCCGGTTCCACACATGCGGCCACTACCACGGATTTTTTGCAAAGTTTGATCCAGGAAATCCAGGAAGCGCACCAAATAGAAGTGTTGGTTGTTCAGGACGGGGACATAATTGACCCTTAACAATCTTGGATAGTTTGTTCATCAATAACCTTTTCTGCCCACCATGTGCTGGGTAGTTTCCTTGAGATCACTCTTTTCTATAATAACTTTATGCCAGACACAATGGTGTGTGGGCAAGCTTTGCCAAGATCCAAAATTGAAAAGGCATAGGCAGACATAGCGACCGAAACATCAGCAATCTGCCAAATAGGATTCCGGCACTGGGTTCGGCTTTCACCTGTACTATTTCTCGCCAGGCATCATTCATGGTTTCACAATCACTGTCTTTTCACCATTGTCGGAAGTATTCATAGACCGTTTGACATAGGGTAGCATCCTCTAGGAGTAGCCACTCCGCAATAAGAAATATCGCATTCACAATTTTTCGTGGCCAACTGCCTGTTTTTTTTCAGGCGACACAGGTGCATAAACGGGATAGATAGTTGATTTGAAAAATCACATTCTTCCCTAACCCAGGTTTGCATAGGCAAAATCGATACAAACGTTATGTTCCGGGACAGCACTAGTGTAGCCTATACCGCTGGCATTGAATTGTTAGATGATCTAAAGTTCGTCAAGTCGATTATTAGGGAAGTCAAAAAGGGGTTGGTGATTTTTCAAAAATAATCGATGCATTATAAAAGCGAAGCTGTCACTAGGCGCAAGATAGGGACAGCTCAGAATTCAAGATTCCATTGTGGCTTTGTTTTCTTGTTGCCGGTGGATATGCCATTTTTGGGGTGAATATAGCACTGAGAGCGTTTAGAAAAGCAATCAAAAAAGCATAGCTATCAGGTAATAGGTTTAATATTGAAATAGGTAACATCAGCGCTACTTGACGATTTTCAGGGGAGAAATTATCATTCTGATAAGTAATTCTGATGCGACTTATACCCCCTGAAAACCATTTTTTTGCCAAAAACGGGGAAGGAAGTGGTTCGGAACTCGTCCGGTTAGGGTCATCCGACACAAAAAGACCGCCAACAGATGATGTTGAGCGGTTTTTGTCTATGATTCGCTTTGATTCTAGAGAGAAGCTACATGATTTGATGGAAAAGGGCAGGAATTAACTTTCTATTTTTGCTAAAATGGTTCGAGTCCGCATAAGCGTTTTGATCAGTTTTTAGGTTGTAGGTTCAAGTCCAACACCCAGTTAGTAGAGTTTTCAAACTCATTTTGAGAACAATTCTTGATAATATTTTTTATTCCAGAGAGAATATTTAAATAATTATCGTGTTTATCTTTCACAAATTTTCCAATATATGATGGCAACATATTTTTGTAATAGTTTACTTTTGTCAGAAATGTCTCACGAAAAATAATCATAATTGAGGGGAAATTCTACTTGTTTTGGTTATATAATGACACATGTATATGAATGAAAAGGTGCTTTTCTCCCCTACGCGAATGACAAAATAAAAATGGTAGCCCTTACTACTCGCGAGCGTGATCTCTTGAAGGCCCTGTTGGATGCTAGAGCGCCAATAGCGGCTGAAGAATTGGCCGCAGAAATGCGGTTGACGTCGCGACAAGTTAATTATGGTTTGAAGGGGGTAAAACGCTGGTTGTCACATCATAATGTTGAACTGCAAATCACTCCGGGGGTTGGGGTCGAACTGAATTGTTCGCTAGACCAATCTGAACGACTGCGCCAAGATTTGGCTTCTGTTAGGCATATGCAGCTTATACTCTCAGCCGGGCAGCGCCAGCAATTGTTGGCTTTGGTCCTACTGAAAGCAGACGAACCGATGGTTCTATCGGATTTGGAAGAATTGGCGAAAGTATCGCGATCTACCATAATCAAAGACCTGGATGTCATCGAAGAATGGATCAGCCAGCGGGGGATGACCCTGACGCGCCGACCGAATTTTGGGATTGAGATTGAAGGCAGCGAAAATCTGCATCAGGAATTGATTGCAGCCTGGTTATGGGGGGAAACTCCCTTTGGGGAACCACTAACCGAAATCACACACACGAATGGATTAGTTTTCTCTTTACATCAGGATGCTGGCTTACTACCCTTGGTGAGGCATGGCGATAAGATTATCCAAAGATGGAATATGGGACGCGTTTTTGCACAAGTGGCCTACGCCGAAGCCCAACTTGGTGGCCGTTTCACGGATGATGCTGTGTTGCACCTGGCTTTGGTTTTCGCTATTCAATCAGATCGAGTTGAACGCGGTCACCATTTAGATGTTCCTGCACAGCGTATCCAGTGGTTGAAAGAATTGTCGGTTTGGAATGTGGCCAAAATGGTCACCAAACGTTTGGGTTGGCGACTGACTCCTGAGTGGTGCGATATCGATGTTGCGGGAATTGCTATGCATGTTCTGACCGCCCCGCGCAATGAACGCTGGCCGGGCGATCTGGAATTGGATGACAGTTTTCACGGTCTTGTGGGGGAGATTATGAAACATATAACAGCAGCTTTTGATACCCCAGAGATGGAGCAAGATCGAACGCTGCACGATGGCATTGTCAATCATGTTATTCCAGCCTGTCTGCGGCAGAAACTCAATATGTGGCAACCTGCCCCACCCCCGACAACAACGTTATCCGATCGATACGTTTCGGAGCATCAGGTTGCCAAGAAGCTGGCTGCGATCATCGGGAAAAGCACATCGGTCCAATTACCGGAAGTAGAAGTTAATAATATTGCATCTTTGCTACGGGCGGCGCGCATTCGCATCCGCCCGTATCGATTTAATCAAGTCTTTATTGTGTGTCCTAGCGGGATGGCAACCGCTCAGTTGTTGATTGCCCGCCTTGAAGCGCGTTTTCCCCGCCTGGGGCCGCTGAATGTCGTCTCGCTGCGAGCGTTGAGCGATGAACAGATTGCTCAGGCTGAGCTGATCATTTCCACTGTTCCCCTGCCAAAAGTGATCACCCAAAAGATTGATGTTATTCAGGTACATCCTCTTCTGTTGCCCGAAGATGTCGAAGCGATAACGGAGTATCTGACTTGAAATCTCCCCCAATTTTGTTTGCACAGCAGCGTTCCGACCGCTGCTTGTAAAAGGGATTAATTCCCATTTTTTGGCCGCGGAGAAATCCGCCAATCAAATCTTATTTTTATAAGGAGATATATTATGAGAGAAAAACTTCAACGTTTAGGTGGCTTTTTGGCCGGGATGATCATTCCCAACATTGGCGCTTTCATCGCCTGGGGTTTGATCACTGCACTGTTCATCCCCACCGGATGGACTCCTAACGAGAAATTCAGCGAACTCGTTGGACCAATGATCGTTTACTTGCTGCCGATACTGATCGGTTACACTGGTGGTAAGATGATCAACGGCGTGCGCGGTGGTGTGGTCGGCGCAGCCGTGACGATGGGCGTCATTGTCGGAACTGACGTCCCGCAATTCATGGGCGCGATGATCATGGGCCCGCTAGGTGGCTGGCTGATCAAGCTGGTTGACGACGCGCTGGAAGATAAAATCCCCGTCGGCTTCGAAATGCTGATTAACAACTTCTCAGCCGGAATCCTAGCTACGATCGTTGCTTTATTTGGCTACGTAGCAATGTCGCCAATACTCACGGCAATCAGCACTTTTGCCGGAGGCGCTGTGGACTGGCTGGTGAGCGCCAAGCTGCTCCCCCTGGCCGCGATCGTTATTGAACCCGCCAAAGTATTATTCCTGAATAATGCGCTGAATCATGGTGTACTGGCCCCCCTGGGCGTAGCCGCTGTCGAAGAGTCTGGCAAAGCCATTCACTTCTTGCTAGAGACAAACCCTGGGCCCGGTCTGGGGCTCCTTGTAGCTTTTTACGTCGCAGGTAAAGGCATGCTCAAAGAGTCAGCACCGGGCTCTATGATTATACACTTCCTGGGCGGAATTCACGAGATTTATTTCCCCTATGTGTTGGCTCACCCCATCATGATCCTGGCAATGATCGCCGGCGGCTTCGCTGCGGATCTGTGGTTCACCTTGCTGAATGCCGGATTGGTGGCTACACCTTCCCCCGGTTCGATCTTTGCCTATCTGGCGGTGATCCCCAAGGGACAGCACTTCGCGGTTCTTACCGGCGTCTTGATCGGCGCGGTGGTTTCTTTCCTGGTTGGCGCTTTCATCCTGAGAGTGCGCCCGGTTCGTGAAGATGAAGATGAGGAAGAAGAAGTTGGCGGCGGCGCGGCAGCCGTGCCCGGCCTCAGCTAATTCGATATTTGCGGAAAGTGATAGGCTTCTTTTTCAGAAGCCTATCACTTCATCAGAAAGCAAACAGGTTTATGAGGAAACCAGGAAGACAGGAGTGTTGGATGAAAATTTATGGTTTCCTGGCTTTCTCATAATAAATAACTAGTATATAGGAGTATCTCATGGCAAATTCTATCCTCGCGACAGATGTCGAAACCATTATCCTGGCCTGTGAAGCCGGTATGGGTTCCAGCCTGATGAGTGTTAATGCCCTCAAAAAGAAGCTGAAGAAAGCCAAAGTTCAGGGCGTAAAAGTTGTCCACAAGCCCGCTCGTGACATCCCGGCAGGGACAAAACTTGTGATTGTGCACAAGGGCTTGGCAAAGGTTGTCGCCTCAAAAGCCCCTAATGCCGTAGTCGTTACCTTCAATCATTTCTTCAACGATCCAGCTTTCGACCAGCTTGTGCAGGCTTTTGTTGATGGCAGCGAAATCGTTTCATCAGGGGGGTAAATTGTGGCTATATTGGCGCTTGATCGCATTCAGGTACAGGCTTCCGCAGCAGATAAACAAGATGCCATTCGAAAAGCGGGAGAGTTGCTCGTCAGCAGCGGTTGTGTAGCCCCAGCCTATGTAGATGGTATGCTGGCCCGCGAAGAGACCATGTCCACATATTTGGGGATGGGTGTGGCAATCCCGCATGGGGAGTACGACAATAGAGATGATATTTTCCAGACCGGCATCTCAGTGCTGCAACTCCCGGATGGTGTGGAGTGGGAAGAAGGCGAGAAAGCCCACCTCATTATTGGGATTGCAGCGTCGTCGGATGAGCATGTGGGCGTTCTGGCTCAATTGGCAGAAGTGCTTGAAGATGAGGACCTGACCGAGAAATTGATCCAAACCAGCGACCCGGAATTGATCCTGTCTACTTTGGGGGCGTGATTTGCTCTCCGACCGCGGTCAGCCGACCGCGGTCTATCAACCAGAAAGCGAAAGTTGGTACTTCTATGAAGCAACAAGACATCGTTATCCAAAATCCAACCGGGTTGCACGCACGTCCGGCGAAAATCTTTGTCAATATTGCTAAGGGCTTTCAGGCTGACATCCGCGTATTTCATGGTGAGAAAAAAGCCAACGCCAAAAGCCTGATTTCACTGTTGACCTTAGGTGTTGAAAGCGGAAGCCAGATTCACATCGAAGTGGATGGCGAAGACGAAGACGCTGCCCTGACGGCTTTGGTTGAGGTGATAGAGAGCGGTTTGGGCGAAGAAGAGCTAATAGAACGAGTTGCCAATGAAGTAGAACAAGCTCCGGAGGCAGTAGCTCCCGAAAAAGAGGGTAAACCCCAAACGGAGTCCACCGCGCTCCCTGAAAATAGTATTCAAGGTATTCCGGGTGCGCCGGGGATCGTCATCGGCCCGATTTATCATCTCAAACACACAGAAATCAAAGTTGAAGAGACTTTCGAGAGTGAATCGGCGGAAAAGAACCAGTTGCAGGCAGCGATTGAGAAGGCCAAGGGGCAATTGACACGGCTGCATGCCCAGATGCTGGCGCAGGGCGTTGGAAGCGAGGCCGCGATTTTCGACGTGCATATGGAATTGTTGGATGATGTTGAGCTGCTAGATGCCGTGTTGGCGAAGATCAATCAGCGGCAGAGCGCGGCTTTGGCATGGCAATCGACGATTGATGCACGGGCTAAGGTTGTAGCCGGGTTGGATGATCCCCTGTTGGCTGCGCGCGCTGCTGATTTGCACGATGTTGGCTATCGTGTGCTGCGCATTCTTGCAGGCGCAGATGGCGAGAACTCGGTTTTTCCTGATCATCCGGTGGTTGTGGTGGCTGATGATTTATCACCATCAGATACGGCCTCACTGGATCGTGATAAAGTTTTAGGCTTTTGCACAGCCAGCGGCGGGCCGACTTCCCACACGGCAATTATTGCTCGTGCTTTGAGTTTGCCTGCTGTAGTCAGCGCGGGAGAGCGTGTGCTGGCGTTGGACGATGATATCACCGTGATTTTGAATGGTGATTCAGGTTGGATCACGCTAAAGCCGGGGGATGATGAAATTGCTAAGGCCAAAGCCATGCAGCAGGCAGGGCAGGAGACACGCCTTGAAGCGCAGCGAGTTTCTGGGGAGCCTGCCATCACGATTGACGGTCACCGGGTTGAAATTGCCGCCAATATCGGCGGCGCAGCCGAAGCTCGTGAAGCATTGATATCTGGCGCGGAGGGTGTGGGACTTCTGCGAACTGAATTTTTGTTTTTAGAGCGTACTAATCCCCCTTTGGAAGACGAGCAGTTTGCCGTTTACCGTGATATTGCCCAGGCTATGCAAGGTGCTCCGGTAATTGTACGCACGCTGGATGTAGGCGGTGACAAGCCACTGCCGTATATTAAGATGCCCGAAGAAATCAATCCGTTTTTGGGCGTGCGCGGCATTCGGCTGTGTTTAGCACGGCCTGAATTGTTACGCGAGCAGCTTCGAGCCGTGTTGCGGGCCGCGCAGCAGGGCACGCTGCGGATCATGTTCCCGATGGTGTCTGATCTCTCCGAGTTGCTGGCCGCCCGCGCCCTGGCCGACGAAATCTGCACCGAGTTGGATGTTCCCAGTGTTGAGATGGGTATTATGATCGAAGTCCCCTCGGCCGCGTTGATGGCCGATGTGTTCGCTGAGCACGTTGACTTTTTCTCGATTGGCACCAACGACCTGACACAGTATACCCTTGCGATGGACCGGATGCACCCGCAGTTGGCGGGCAAATCGGATGGCCTACACCCGGCGATATTGCGGCTGATTGATGCCACGGTTAAAGCCGCACATGATGCTGGAAAATGGGTCGGTGTTTGTGGCGAGTTGGGTGCGGACCCTCAGGCTGTGCCAATTCTCGTTGGATTGGGCGTGGACGAGTTGAGCGTCACTGTTCCCGCAGTGCCGACTGTCAAGGCGCAAGTGCGTGCCCTGGATTATTCAGAGACACAAACGTTAGCGCGCAGGGCTTTGGCCTGTGCCACAGCTTCAGATGTACGTCAGCTTGTGGAGAAGTAGAAAAATGCTATCTCACTCTCACGCAAAGCCGCGGAGAACGCAAAGAAAATAGAATAGAATACTTTTGCGTCTTGGTGACTTGGCGTGAGAAAAACGAAGTCACCACAAAATCGTAAATACGAAAGAGAAAAAATGACTAAAAAATATCAACAGTATCGTTCTGCCAACGCGCCTGTGCCCGAAAAAACTTGGGCCTGGAATCTTTACGGCGCGGGCGTTGAAAATATCGGTCGAGATAACAAACCGGAGCAATTCGACATCCCCGAACCAGGCGATGACCAGTTGCTCGTGCGCATCGACAGCGTCGGGATGTGCTTCTCGGATGTAAAAATCATCGACCAGGGAGGGGGGCATCCTAAGCTATACAACCGTGACCTCTCCAAAGAGCCGGGCCGCCTGGGACATGAGGTTTCGCTAACCATTATCAAGGTTGGTGCGGATTTACAAGATCAGTATCATCCCGGTCAGCGTCTGGCTGTCCAGCCGGATATTTATCAACAGGGCAGGGTTACCGCCTACGGTTACACCATCCCCGGCGGGATGATCCAGTATCATCTCATCGGCCCCGAAGTGCTGGATACCGACGAAGGCGCTTGCCTGCTGCCCCTGGAGGGCGAGATCAGCTACGCCGCGGCTTCACTGCTCGAGCCCTGGGGCTGCGTACTCGGCGCCTATAGACAGCGTCGTCGGCTCAACCCGAAAGAGGGCGGCATCATGTTGATCGTTGGCAATCCCGACGATGAGCGTGAATACCAATTCTCCGCCGGGCTGGATGCCCCCGCAAAGATCGTTCTCTGCGATGCACCTGCTTCTGTCAAAGCCGTGGTTGATGCCACCGACGCCGAAGTTTTCATTCACGATGGCGTAGAAGATTTTGCTGTCCTTTCACAAGAACTGGCTGGCGGCGAAGGTTTTAACGATGTTGTCGTTCTTGACCCCCGCTCCGCGGACACGGTCAGCGAGATCGCCAAAGAGATCGCTTTCCGCGGCACGATGAATATGATCGGCACCCAGCCGCTTGATGGTCGCCCTGAGAGCGATCTGGGACGCTTGCACTACCATTACATCGCCTTTATCGGTAATCAAGGCCCCGATATTGCCGCCTCTTATGGCGAAGAACGCAATCGCTGTGAACTTCAAGCCGATGGCACTGCGGTCTTCATTGGTGCCGGTGGCCCGATGGGGCAGATGCACGTTCAACGTGCGATTGAAATGGATAATGGTTCCAATGTTTTAATCGCTACTGAAGTCAACGAACTTCGCCTTGACGCACTCAACGAGCGCTTTGTGCCTCTCGCTGAAGAATATGGCAAGAGCCTGCACGTCATCAACCCTGTCACTTCCGAGAAAAAACTCTACGATTTGGTGATGGAAGTTACTGATGGTAAGGGCGCCGATGATGTCATCGTCAGCGTTCCTTCCGCAGCCCTGATGACCGAAGCCGACACATTGATGAATGAAAATGGCATGATGGTTTTCTTCGCTGGTGTCCCCAACGGCACAATGGGCGCGTTGAACCTGAGCAACGTCTACCTACACAACGCCCAATACACCGGTACCTCGGGGCTGACCATCCACGATCAGGCCGCGGTGTTACAGCGCGCCAACGAAGGAGCGCTCTCGCCCGGACGCATGGTCGCCGCTATCGGTGGGATGAATGCCGGACTGGACGCGATTGATGGCGTGATCAACAGCAGCTATCCAGGTAAGATCGTCATCTTTCCCCAAATTCAGGATTTGCCCCTGATGAGCCTGGACGAGCTGGCTGAGAAACTCCCCGCGGTCGCAGAAAAACTTGGCCCCGGCAATGTCTGGACAGCCGAGGCCGAAGCCGCTCTGATTGAATCACACTGGCAGCCCGCCGCATGAGCAACATTTACACACTCACGCTCAACCCGGCCGTAGACCGTGAGCTGACCGTCCCGGCCATCGAATTCGATGCTGTGCTGCGAGCTTCTGCCTGGCAGGTCGATTTCGGCGGCAAAGGCTTCAATGTCTCGCGGATGTTGAAATCGCTGGGAACTACCAGTACAGCCCTGGGCTTCGCGGGTGGCAAGAGTGGCGAGCTATTGCGCGACGGCCTGGAATCGTTGGGCATCGCTGCCGATTTCATTTGGATCGATGGCGAAACGCGCACCAATATCAGCATCGTCACCGAGGCGCACGATCATTATGTTAAAGTCAATGAGCCAGGCCCCACCATCTCATTCGCCGAACAACACCAATTGCTGGATCAGGTTCGGGCATTGAGCCGCCCTGACGATTGGTGGGTTCTGGCAGGCAGTCTCCCGCCGGGCCTCGCATCGGATTTCTACGCTCAATTGGTCGAAATTATCCAAAGCGGGGGCGCTCATGCCATCCTCGATACTAGCAGTGATGCCCTGGCTCAGGGCTGCAAAGCTGCCCCTTTCCTGGCAAAACCCAATGATGTTGAGATCCAGAAAATCACCGGGCTTCCCGTGGATAATGAAGCGCAAATCATCGCTGCCGCCCAACGACTGGTCGAAATAGGCGTTTCCAATGTGGTTGTGTCGCTCGGCAAACGGGGCGCCATGCTGGCAACCCCAGATGGACACCGGTTGGTGAAAAGCCCAAAAATTGAAGAGCGCAACCCCATCGGAGCGGGCGATTCCTTGGTTGGTGGCCTGGTTTGGGGATTGAGTCAGGAGATGCCACTGGTGGATGCCTTGCGTTGGGGTGTAGCCTGCGGCGCGGCCGCGGCCAGCCTTTCTGGAACCGGAGTGGGTTCGCGCGAATTAGTGGAAAAATTGGTAACAATGACAGAAGTTCAGCAGATCTGATACGCGGATGTTATGCTAACCACCAAAATTGTCACCATCGAACGTTTTTTGCTGGATACCCAACCGGATTACGCCCGCGGGGACCTGACGGCCTTATTGTACGATCTGGCTTTAGCCGCCAAAGTCATTGCTTCTCAGACTCGGCGGGCTGGCTTGCTGGACATCCTGGGGTTTGCGGATAATGTCAACATCCAGGGCGAAGAGCAGCGCAAGCTGGATGTCTATGCCGATGATATTGTCGTACGCCTGAACGATCACACCGGACGTCTGTGCTCCATGGTTTCCGAGGAGCGCGAAGATTGGATTCCGATTCCCGCCAAATACCCTAACCCGGACGAGCCGGAACCAAAAAGGACAAAAGGAAAGAGAGAAAG
>CAYQQX010000139.1:0-12248 GCA_964419495.1 uncultured Anaerolineales bacterium | reverse complement strand
GCACGCCCCCTACCCCCAAATGTTGACCCTTGCCACGGCGATTCCTAGAGACCCATTTTACAATCTACTCGTAAGCCAGCACTTCATTAATCGTAAGCCGGGCAGCATTGCGCGCCGGGAGAATGCTAGCCGCAATGGATAGCAGGATCACCACACCCAACCAGATCACCACACCTTCCGGTGCAAAGGCCAAATCCATCGAAGAACCCATCATTGATTCACTGATGATATTGAGCAGAATATCACTAATGGGGAAAGATACCCCAATAGCCAAGAACCAGGTGATCAGGCCAATCATCACTCCCTCAATCACCACAGATTTGATGATCTCCCAGTCGATCGCTCCAATGGCGCGCATCACGCCAATTTCACGCGTGCGTTCTAAAACATTCATCCCCATAGTGCCTGTCAGACCAATACTCCCTACAAAGGCTGTCAGTAAGGCCATAATCAATAAGAATACCACTAGCACATCAATCGATCTTGCATTCTCTTCTTGAATATGCAAGCCAGGATTGATGCTGTTCACTTGAAAGCCGTGGTCGGTGAGATATGTATTCAACAATTGGGCGACTTCTTTTTGCTTTTCAAGGCTGTGTTCTTCAGTCATCACGCGGTACGAGTAGGCCAGGTTAGTCAGATCGAGCACATCTGCGACATAATCGTAATCTGCATAAGCCAGAGTATCGCCTACCATGCTGACAAAACGAAAAATGCCCACTACGGTCCATTCTTCTTCGCGCTGTCCGGGAATTTTTACAATGATCTTATCGCCCGGCTGAATTTCAGGGTAATATGAATAGATCGTATCGGCAGGAACTACAGCTTTCTTTTCACCTGGTTCCAGCCAACGTCCGGCGATGATATCGGGGTCAATCAAATCTGTATCGTATGGAGGCGCGATGACGAACATATTGTCGATCACATTTTCTTCTTCATCCCAGATCTCCGCGGCAACACCACCCCAACCTTCAACGCTGGTAACTCCGGGAATGGACATCGCTGCTTTTTCGATGCGCGTGATGGGGTATGGTTCGTTGAAACTGATTGTGACATCACCCATGAAGTACATCGACAATTGATCCATGAAAGCCGTCATAGATGTACGAACATTGAACACAGCAATGAAAATTGCTCCAGCTACGGTCAGTGTGAAAATGGTCAATAGCAGTCGGGCTGTCTGTCGAAATGTGTTACGAATGGATAACATGATCGGCCGGGCGATGAAGCGGATCCGCTGGGTTATTTGGTTGATCCAGCCAAGACCGCTGGATTGATTCCTGGTATTGTCGTTGGTGATGGCTCGCCGCACATTGGTTTTTGACCCTTTGTTGACCGGAAAGAAACCTGCTCCTAGGGGGATCAGGAAGGCGATCAGCACCTGCACGACGATGGCAAAAGGAACAACTCGAAATTCCTGCAAAGTGGCGTTCATCGTGTACGCAATGTATCGGGCTTGAGCATAACCGGCAATAGCGCCTGTGGGCACTGCGATGATCAGAGCAATCAGCCCGTAGATGAATATCAAAATCATGTACATCGACATGATTTGGAAACTGCGCCCCCCAATTAATTTCATGATCCCAATCTGGCGCAAGTGCTGAGCCAACAAGGCATTGAGCGTGTTGATGATCAAAGAGCCACTCAAAAAGGTAATCAACCCTCCCAAGGCACCCAGTACCCCCAAAACGGCCAAGATGAGTGATCTCAGGGGGTGCTTATCGGTGACCTTAAGCTCAGAACGATAAACATCGCGTTGGCTGCGTTCAACTTTATATTCAACTCTTGCTGCAAGCGCTTCGATCTCGGTTTTATCGCTGCCCTCACCGCTGATCCTGACAAAAAGGCGATTGTAATATTTGGAGATTCCCAATGACTCCAATGTATCCATGGTGACGTACAACTTGGGGTCAGCGGTAAAATCACCAGCATCTGTCACCTGATCGCCAACCACACCCACCAAGGGCAAGGTGTGTGTATCTCCGTTAGTAAGTTCAACCTGGACTTGATCTCCCACCTTGAAACCGGTATCGGCCATGAAATCCGCGCTCACCAACAACTCGCGTCGGCCTGGGTATTGAGTTCCTGAAAGTGCCGAAATTTGATTGACTTTAAGATTTTCGAAATCTGAGATAGCAATTAGGTTCAGGTCTTGCCACTCCACACCATTAACACTGGCGCGCACGCTGATAATTTGACGACCTTCAGCAGCAGCGATGCCGGGGATGTGCTCTACAACGTTGACGAAATCATCGAAAAACGGGTCGGTCCAAATTTCAATATTTACTGGGGAAGCCAAGGCGTAGCTGCGATCGATATCTTCGGCAATGATGACATAAGCACTGACGATCATGCCAATTGAAAAAACGCCAACCGCGATGGATGCAACCACCAACAGGGTGCGCATCTTGTTATCCCAAAGATCGGCGAGCACTTTTTTCCAGCGCGGTTTTAGTGAGTTAGGCTTGACTGCAATGCTTTTCAATTAGATTTCCTTGTCATTGCATAAACCACGGAGCCACAGAGTTCACTGAGAGGTTATGAAAAACACAGAGAAATCTCAGTGTTCTCTGTGTCTCAGTGGTAAATGTGACCTATTTTGATCAGGCTCAAGGGAGTTTACTCTATTCATAAGCCAGCACTTCATTGATCGTCAACCGGGCAGCATTACGTGCCGGCATAAAACTGGCGATAATGGATAGAACAATGATCACAGCCAGCCAAATGGAAATACCCAACGGTGTGAAAATTAAGGCAAATGTTGAACCCGCCATGGTTTCTCCAATGATCTGAAGCAAGGCGGAGCTGATAGGGAACGACACGCCTATGGCCAGCATCCAGGTGATAATTCCAATGACCAGTGCTTCGACAACCACAGATTGCATAACGACATAATCAACTGCGCCAATAGTGCGCATCACGCCAATTTCACGCGTTCGTTCCAAGACATTGATGCTCATGGTGCCCGTCAGCCCGATGCTGCCTACAAAGGCCGTCAATAATGCCATGATAAAGAGAAAAATAACCAGTGTATTCATCCCAATAGAAGCGTTTTCACGCATGACATCGCCCAGTTCAACATTTTTTACCGCGTACCCCTTGGCGGCTAGATATCGATCAATATATTGGTTGAGAGCCAGTAATTCTGCATGCGAATCAACACCACTGATCAAGCGGAAAGAAGTGGATTGATTGGGAGTATTGACCTTATCAGCAAGGTAATCAAAATTGGCATACGCCATCGGGTCGCCAAACATATCAACAAAACGATAAACTCCAATCACTTCCCATTCTTCGACCCTATTGTCGGCGATTTCTACCCGCAAGCTGTCACCTATTTGCAAACCTGGGTAGAAATTATATATCGTGTCAGATAAGACCATCGCTTTACCCTCACCAGGTAACAGCCAGCGACCGGCCACCATATCGGGATCCAGCAATTGGGTATCCTGAGGTGGAGCAACCACCGTCACACCAGAAACTATTTCATCGTTCTCGTCAATCAGATCTCCACTTGCGCCACCCCATGCTTCCACGCCGCTGATCCCAGGGATTATCGTCAGATCTCGCTCGACTTTGCCAACATTGTAGGGTTGTGTAAAATTGATGGTCACATCCCCCATGAAGTGCTGCATGAGATTGTCCATCACTTGGTTCATGGAACTGCGCACATTGAAAACGGCGATGAAAACCGCCCCACCAACCGTGAGGGTAAAGATTGTTAGCAGCAAACGTCCTTTTTTGCGGAACGTATTGCGGATCGACATTAAGATTGGGCGGGAGATCCATTGGATCCAACGGCCTGTCTTGGCCAGAAAGCTTTGGTTTGATGATCCGTGGGCGGGGCGATAATCGCTGATCGCCCTGCGGACATTGGTGCGTGCACCCTTGTTGACCGGGAAAAAACCCGATCCTAAAGGGATCAAGAAAGTCAGAACTGCCTGTACAATCACCGCCGAGGGAATAACCCTGAAGCCTTGCAGTTGGGCACCCATCAAATTGGCCATGAAATTGGCTACGGTGTATCCTGCCAAACTTCCTAATGGCACGGCAATGACTAGCGCGATCACGCCATAGATCACGATCAGCAGCAAATACATCCCCAAAATTTGGTAGCTGCGTCCCCCAACCAATTTCATTACGCCAATCTGGCGCAATTGTTGGGTCAGCAGGGCGTTGAGGGTATTAACGATCAACGAACTGCTCAAAACCATGATCAACAAACCTAAAGCGCCCAACACACCCATGATGGCTAACATTAAGTCCGACATGGGGTGTTCATCCGAACGATTTTCTTCAGAACGATAGATTGTGTGATGGTTGCGCTCGATGCGCTCTTCAACTATCGCCGCCGTTTGAGCAATGAAATTCTCATCGCTGCCCTCACCCTCCACAGTTACAAGAATTCGGTTGAGGGACGACCCAAAACCTAACGACCGCAAAGTCTTCAGGTTGATAAAAGCATTACTCGAAGAATTGGGGTCTGGGCGGGTTGTCGTCTGATCCGTGACCAAGCCAACCACGGTAAGCAAGTGCGTGGTCCCATCAAGGAGTTCGATATCAATGACCTCCCCGACTTTGAAACCGGTGTAATTAACCAAATCCTCACTGAGCACGACTTCATCATTGCCCGGAATACGAGTACCGACTTTGACTGCCAATTGATTGATGAGATTGTTTTGGTGATCATCCATGGCAACCAATGTCAATCCTTGCCAGGTTTCTGTGCCCTTCCTGGCTCGCACGCTGATGATCCGACGTCCTTGGGCGTCTTCGACCCCAGGCACTTTTTCAACCACACGCACAAAATCGTCATAAAAAGGATCGGTCCAAATTTCGATATTGGCTGGGTTCGCCGAGGCGTACACGAGGTTGATATCTTCCCGCAGGACGTCGAAGGCAGTCATGATCATACCCACGGCAAAAACACCCACAGCAATGGATGCAACCACTAATATCGTACGAGTTTTATCACCCCACAAATCTGTGAACACTTTTCCCCAGCGCGGTTTCAAGATATTGGCTTTGATCTCAGTGTCGTTATTCACTAATCTGTCTTCCTTCGACGCACATTTTCGGCTCGCCGGGTGGCAGCGACTTCCTGCATCGCGCTACGGGTCAAAGGAGAGCCATCGATCAACTCATAAAAAGTATCCTTGGGTAATAAGGCAACTTCAACGCCGCGTTTGGCAGCACGAACACTGGCTATAGAATGCCCTCCTTGGGTCAACTCAACTTCGCCAAAGAATTGTCCGGGACCTAAACATGCCAGACTCATTTCATTGGAACCCTCATTGGTCGCCAGAATATCCACCTGACCAGACACAATCATAAAGAAATGCTCTACAGAATCTCCTTGAGAGAGGATCATTGCACCCGGAGCGAATGCTTGCCTTTTGGCTTGTTTCGTGGCAGCCAACATTTGGGGGTGGGTCAAGAATGGCAAGGCGCGTGCCACCGTTTGGTCGATGATCTCGCCGTCGGAAAGGATGATGGTCTGATCAGTCCGTTGGGTGATAGATGGATCGTGAGTGACGATTAGAATGGTCTTACCCTGAGCAGCCAACTGCTCAAAAATGTGGAGAATGTTCTCCGCAGACCGTGAATCCAGGTTGCCTGTGGGTTCATCTGCCAGAATGAGCGATGGATCAGTTGCCAGTGCTCGCGCGATAGCAGCGCCTTGCTGCTGGCCGCTGGAGACAGAGGCGGGCAGTTTGTGGGCATGCTCTTCCAATCCAACCATTTTTAACAGATCCATGGCTCTGTCTGGGCGTTCATGAAAGGGATAGACCTTGCAGTAATCCATGGGCAGCATGGTGTTTTCCAACAAAGTCAGGGTGGGCAGCAGCTGGAAGAACTGAAAAACCACACCCATATTTTTGCCGCGCCACAAGGCGCGTTCGCTTTCGCTCATCTCATAGATGCGCTCTTTGCCAACAATGACTTCACCGGCAGTAGGATGGTCGATGCCGGTGATCATATTCAGCAAGGTCGACTTTCCACAACCAGACTTGCCCACAATCGAGATAAACTGGCCGTAGTTCAACTGCATGGAAACATCTTTCAAGGCCACAAATTTTCCAGCGGCGTTCTCATAAACCTTATCTACTCCGCGTAAAACAATTGCTGGATGATCTTGTTGTGGTTCTTCGCGCTCAGGAAATTTATCAGCACAAGGTGCTGCCGAATCAACACTCTCCCCAAGCTCCTGCACCCCAGTTGATCCGATCTGTACAGCAGTCGAAGTGATCTGAGCGGTACCATTTTGGGGTACCTCACTTCGTGGGCCATCACCAACCACGCCATCGACAATGTGCAATCGGCGCGAGAAGCGCGGGGCTAAACTCTCATCATGGGTCACCATGACGATGGTCTTGCCCTGATCGACAAGTTTTTCAAAAATTTGGAAGATGGTTTCGGCAGTGACACTATCCAGGTTTCCCGTGGGCTCATCTGCAATGATCAAGGGTGGATCGTTGATCAAGGCGCGGGCGATGGCCACGCGTTGTTTTTGTCCGCCAGAGATATGCGCTGGAATTTTGTAAGCATGCTCGAGAATATCGACCAATTCTAACAATTCCAGCGCTTTGGTTTTGCTGCCAGTAGGGTGATAGCCGCCCAAAAAATCGGGGGGCAGCATAACGTTATCCACCAGGTTGAGTGAAGGCATCAGCTCAAAGGACTGGTAAATGATGCCCAAGTTTTCACCCCGCCACAGCGCCAGTTTATCTTCATCCAAAGTATGAATAGGAAGGGGTCCAGAAGCTGTTCCATTCCCAAAGAAGAGAACTTCGCCCGAGGTCAAATCGCTGACCCCAGAAACCATGTTCAGCAAGGTCGTCTTGCCAGCACCGGATTTACCCGTTATACCTAAGAATTCTCCTGGCTTGATATCTAGCGAAACATCCTTAAGCGCCAGAAATGGTCCCTCGCCAGTGGCGTAGGCTTTGACCACATCTCGCATTTGAATGATTGGGTTTTGATCAGCCATCAAGTGATCGCGTCTGACTATTTATCCAGTTCGATATCGATATAGGCGGTCATACCCCAAAGCAGCTCTTCCGGAATTTCGTTCAGTTCCAGAGTCACAGTATAGTTGACACCAGGGCCTTCATCGGCCTTAGGGGCGATTTTGACCACAGTTCCTTCAAGTTCGAGTTTTGGCAGCGCATCAAGCGTTACAACAGCCACATCACCAACCTGAATTTGGGCGACATCAATTTCACCGAGGTCAGTGGTCTCCACTTTCAAGTGATCGAGGTCTGCAATCACCAGCACTGGTAATCCAGGGGATACCCATTCGTTAGGGTTGATGTTTAGCTCAGAGACGACGCCATCAAAAGGCGCCAGCAGCTGTAAATCTTCCAGAGCGGCTTCGGCGGCAGCCAGTTGCGCTTCGGCGTTGGCAATCCGAGCTTCGAAGACAGACACATCGTCAGGATCAGGACCATTTTTATAGATCTCATAATCGCGGTAGGCATTCTCGATTTGGGCTTCGAGCAGCGCAACATCACCAGGAGAAGCACCTTCTTGGACGCGCTCCCAGTTGCGTTGGGCATCAGAAAGCTGCGCTTTGGCGGTTGCCAAATTGGCCGCGGCAACGGCAATATCAGCATCGCTGCCTGTGCCTTCAAGGGCATTCAGTCGTCTGACGGCATCATCGTAGGCTTGTTGTGCGGCGGATTTCCTGGCCAGGAAGTTGGCGCGAGTGATATCGTCTTCGTTGCGATCTTCATAATCTTTGAAATCATCAATAGCATCTTCAAGCGCATCCTCAGCCAAAATAACCTGTGCCTTTGCTGCATCAATATCCGCCTGATCGGCCGTATTAATTGTGTAGGTATAAGTTCGTTGCGTGTTCTCGATGGCCTTCTCAGCATCCGCAATAGCCTGTAAAGCCAGGGCTTCTTGTAGTTTTCTGTCCAGCAGATCTTCCAAGGCATCTTCAGCATCTTCGGCATTGTTCAATGCATCTGCGGCCAGCAGATTGGTATTTTCATACAATTCTTCCAGGGCAACCTGGGCATTAGTCAGTTCAAACTGTGCTGCTGTAACGGCGGCCTGGGCCTGCTCGCCACCCTTGATCTGGATCAGCAATTGACCTTCGGTTACAAAGTCACCTTCACTGACGGGCACTTCGGCGACAACACCGGCAGCATTGACGCTGAGCGAGGCAAATTGCTCAGGGATAATTTTTGCCGTGGCACTTACCAACGGGATGATATTGGTTATGAGGGCAGGAGCCGTGGTTGGCTCGGAAGCACCAGGGTTTGGCAGAGCGCAGGCTGATAAGAGCAACGCTAGAGCTGCCAAGACAATCCATAAGTTTGATTTTCGCACATTCATCTATAACTCCTTGGGCAATATCCACTACTCATGAAACAAGGGTGACGGGAATACGCCACCCCTGACTTGATTATTGCTCATTTGTAATCACAGGGCAAATGCAATTTATGGTGCATAGTATGCCATACTGCGCACACCTTGTCAATACAAGAGGATTAGATTATGATACCCATATGGAACAAATTGATCGCCGTATTCGCCGTACCAAGAAATCTCTTGCCGATGCGCTCATCGCACTGGCCCTGGAAAAAGAGTATGATGGGATTACTATTCAAGAGATCACCGACCGTGCAGACATTGGCTATCGCACATTCTTTCGGCATTATGCTGATAAAGATGAGTTATTACTGGATGTATTGGGGAATATTCGAGTGGAAATGCAGGAGTTTATGGGCCCCCCACCCTTCGAGGAATTCATCAACCCTGAATATACAGAAATCGATCAAATCAGTCAGGCGATCAATTTTCGCCATGTACAATTTTTCGAGCATGTTCAGGCAAATGCTGACTTGTACCGTGTCTTGTTATTTGGTAACCGTACCCTTCTGCAGCCCCTGAAAGAATTCGCAATCCAAGAATTCCAATCAAATTATGCCATCGATGTAGAAACGGCAGTGCCATTTGAGATCATCATCAACCACATTATTTCAACCATGATCAACCTGGTACGCTGGTGGTTAGAAGCCGACATGCCCTATTCGCCTGAAGAAATGGGGGAATATGCGTTTCGCCTGGTCTTTCTGCCAATCCGGGACATGGTGGTGCAGGCATTGACAGAATAGGTGGTAATTTACATCCAAAAGTAAGGCTGCAAGAAATTCCCTATATTCCAATCTAATCCCCTACAATTGTCCGTGCTTTTCTCCGCTCAATAAGATTCCTAATTCTGATATTCTTCTCGCGCGTCATGGGATTCAACCAGGTCATCAACGCTGCTCCGGAGAGCATCACTATACTGACGATAGAAATCAAGATTCGGATCGTCAAAAGCGCTTCTCTCGGTTGAACGAACTCAACAACATCCGGTGGGGGAGTCTGGTATCCTGTCCAACCTAGCAACTGCAACGTTATGAAGATCACGACAGCCATGGTCACCCGGCGGATGAAGTTGCGCGCTCCGTAATAGATGCCCTCCTGTCGGCGGCGCGTGCGCAGTTCATCCCATTCGATGATGTCCGGGAACATGGCATCGGGCAAAACATAGGCCGCCGAAACCCCAAAGCCGGCCAGCGCACCCAGAACTAAGAGCTTATCCATTTGCTCGGGTTGAACCCAAAAGATCAAAAACAGGATTACAACCAAGAAGGCCATCCCCACCACATAGGCATCGCGTTTGTTCCTGCGCCTAGAGAGCCAAAGCCAAAAGGGGACTGAAATGACATTGACAAACATCAGCACGCCAAAAAAGGCTGACTCGAGGGCCAGATCGAAGCCAAAAATGCTTGCCTTGGCCAACAAATTTCCATTGGCGATCCAATAGAGCAAGTAAAATGGAAAAACGACCGCGACCATATCCAGCGCGGTCCAGTTCAATAGAAAAATTCCCATTACAAAACGAAAGGGGATATTGCTCCAGGCCAACTTCAGCAGCTCAAATATTGAGATACGTTCGGGTGGCTCTTCAACAAGATTCTTTTCGCGAATGAAAAGAAAAACAGCCAAGTAAAAGATCGCTGCCAAGAATCCAAAAATTGCGCCTGCAATTAGATAGCCACGCTGTTGAGACAAGCCGGCCTCTAGCGCCCTATCGATCAACAACGGCACCGTGAGAACCACCGAAAAAGAACCCACCAATTGAAACGCTGTACGAAAACCAGAGAGAACAGTACGTTCATCATATTCTTGAGTCAGCTCGGGGGTTAGGGAAAGATATGGGACCGCGGTCAAAGTCCCAAAAGTATCTACCAGCATAAAGGCCAAAGTCACATATACTGTCAGAGCAATCTGGCTATCCCAATTCGGTGCGCTCCACATGGCTATAAATGACGCCCCAAAGGGAATCGAAAAGATCAACAGGAAAGGTCGCCTGCGCCCCCAACGCGTCTGCACTCGATCGCTAAACATCCCCACTAATGGATCGTTGATCGCATCCCAAATCAGCCCAACGATTGCCCCCAGTGAAGCCAGGCGCGGATCCAGGCCAACAGTATCGGTGAGGTAGATGACAAAAAACAGCGAACGCATCATCCCAATTGCCGAGGGGCCAAATTCACCTGAGCCGTAAATTAACTTTGTCCACAGGGACAGCCTGCCTGATTTATTGGTTGTCAATGAAGTTTTAATGTGGAATCCTTTAATATTCTACAAATAAAATTTTCTCTCAAAATAGAAACCCGGCATCCTACAATAAGTTGCCGGGTTTCATCGAGTTTTTCTAGTTTATTTCATTGCTAATCAAGCAGTAGCTCCGCTAATTGGTCGGGTTTCCAATCCACTACGACTGTACCGTCAACATCAAAGGTGGGAGTTACCAGATTGCCATCGGCCCATTTGCGAACCTGGTAGGCGGCCTTCTTATTCAATACAACATCCACTTCCTCAAATTCGATCTGGTTATCAGCAAACCAGATACGCGCCCTACGGCAAGCCGGGCACCACTGATTGCAGTACATCACCACGCCACCTTGTGGCAGATCTTCAAAAGCAGGTTCTTTGGCTTTAGCCTTTTTTGCCGCCGCAGGGTCGATGCGCTCGATTTCTGCAAATAACACATCGTTGTCTGGCTGGTCATCAATATCGTGGATATCGATATATTGTATGATGCCTTCTTTATCTATAATGAATATGGCACGTTCGGATTTTCCGTCAGATCGCAGGACGCCGTATCTCTCTGCAACCTCACCATGAGGCCAAAAATCACTCAACAACGGGTAGAAAATACCTTCTAAACTATCCGCCCAAGCTTTCAAGCATGGAACATGGTCAACGCTGATGCCCAGAACCTGGACATTCAATTCCTTGAACCGGGCGTATTCTGCCTGGTACGAAGGAATCTGGCTGGTTCAGACTGGTGTCCATGCTAACGGGAAAAACGCCAATACGACGTTCTTGCCACGCAGATCACTCAGCCGCACATGCTTATCCAAATGGCTGCGTAACTCAAAATCAGGTGCCTTGTCGCCAACTTTTAAGGCCATAATGACTGACTCTCCTTTTTCTTATGAACATATTATTCACATTCAACTGAAAAAAGCAAGCCCGGTAGAAAATATTTACCCATTATTAACATAAAACTGTAATGGGTAGAATGATGTTGAACACTTTGGCTTGTCATTCTGAGGAGCGAAGGAAGCGAAGCGGCTGAAGCGACGAAGAATCCCTGAAAGGCCGGGTCAATTCGTGCCAACACTGGCTCAAAGATGCTGAACGTATCAGAGATTCCCTTCGACATGCTCAGGGCATGCTTCGCTCCGCTCAGAATGACACAAGTGTTCAAGGTGTAATTGCCCATTACAATTATTAATTGATGTTACGCAACCTAAAGAGAATCTCCCTGGAAATAGGGGGTCGGGGCTTCTCCCCGACCCCCTATTTCCAGGGAAACCTCGCTACCTGTGCGTAACATGAGTTATTAACATAAAACATAGACAGTCGCAAGAATTCAAGCTAAGATACCAAAAATTGGCACGAGGAGAACCTATGCGTTACGGTCATTTTGACGATTCAAGCCGCGAGTATGTCATCACGCGGCCCGGGCGCTGGACTCTGTTCGGGAACGGCCGGCAACCCCCCATGGGATCGTGCTTCACCAACCTGCTTACACCCGCTATCATATCAATTTAGGGGAAATCTCCACCTATCATGGGCTTTAGGCGCTGGGGGAGTTAGCACTTCACGCGGCTTCTGGAGACCTCAAACGTTGCCTGATTCCGATTTTTCGCCCCGCGTACCCCCAGTCGCCT
>CAYQQX010000138.1:0-12316 GCA_964419495.1 uncultured Anaerolineales bacterium | reverse complement strand
CTTTTTTGAGGAGGGCTGTCTCTAACCTTTTTAGACAGCCCCACCACAAAATGTGAGGTCTCTCACGGACATTCCCAAAGAGCCCATATATCGCGAAAATTATTGAGTTGAAGTAGCGGTAAAATATGGGGTCTGAGTCTATACACAGTCCACTACCCACTGACCACTTAAAATGCGTCTCTTCTGGGAACTGACCAAAATCTCTTTGCAACGCCACCTTACCTACCGCGCTGCAACTATCGCCGGGTTGGTGACAAATTTCTTTTTTGGCATTCTGCGGGCGGCGATCTTCGTGGCCTTATACGATCTACAGACTGAAGTCCAGGGTATCACCCTGCAAGGAGCTATCACCTATGCGGCCCTGGGGCAGGCGCTGATCGGTTATCTGCACATGTTCCCCTGGTTCGAGCTGATGAACACCGTCTATACCGGTGATATCGCTTCCGATCTGCTCAAGCCAATGAATTATTTCAGCTTTTGGTTGGCACAGGATTTTGGGCGCGCAATTGTCAATTTCTTACTCCGGGGTGTGACTGTCATGATCGGTTACGCCTTTATATTCGACCTTTATTGGCCAAGTGGGCCCTCACAAATATTGGCCATCGCAATCAGCATGCTGCTGAGTTGGCTGGTCAGCTTCTCATGGCGCTTCTTAATCAACCTGATTTCTTTCTGGACACCTAATGCTGTCGGAATATTGCGTTTCTTTTATGTTCTTTCCTGGTTCTTCTCCGGTTTCCTGATGCCGCTGCGCTTCTATCCCCAATGGGTCATCCGCATCAGCTATTTGCTACCTTTTCCGCATATGATGAATTCAACCATGGAAGTTTATCTAGGCGTTTTGCAAGGCCCTGAAATATTCATGGCTTTGATTAGTCAGGCGCTCTGGGTATTAGGCCTAGTCGCTGCCGGGCAACTTGTGCTGCGAATGGGTGTGAGGAGGTTGGTTATCTTGGGTGGCTGATAATACTCGCGATGGAAGCAATATCGCCCCCCTAACCCCCCAAACTTTGGGGGAACAATATCAATCCATTCCAATATTAGATAAGTTACCCTTTCTCCCTCCAGGATTGGGGGTCTGGGGGCAAGTCTAATAGTCAACACGGCCTAGTAACAAGCAATGCTCAAATCATTAACCCTCTACCGCCGCCTGATTGGCGTGCAAATCCGCAGCCAGATGCAGTACCGCAACTCCTTTTTTGTGGAGATTGCCGGTACTGGCATGATTGCACTACTCGAATACGCTTCGCTGGCCCTGGTCTTCGCTCGCTTCGAAACGCTCAAAGGTTGGACTTTGGGGCAAGTGGCCTTCATCTTCGGGTTGGCAGAACTCTCCTTTGGCCTGATGGACCTGATCTTCAGCGGCTTCGACCCTGGGTATTTCGATCAATTTGTGCGCCGAGGGCGTTTTGACCAGCTTTTGCTGCGGCCCATCAATATCACCCTGCAAGTGTTGGGTTCTAAGTTTATGCTGCGGCGATTGGGCAAAGTGGTGGTGGGTATTGGAATCGTCATCAGCGCTGTAGAACTGAACCCCATCGACTGGACTACGCTAAAAGTATTTCTGACCAGCACCGTGGTTATCAGCCAGGTGGCCTTCTTCGGGGGATTGTTCATCATTGGGGCGACGATCACCTTCTGGACTGTCGAATCCGTCGAGGTGATCAACATCTTCACATATGGCGGTTCTATGATGATCTCCCACCCCATGCATATCTTTCCCACCATTCTGCGCAACTTCTTTACCTTCATCGTGCCAGCCATCTTCCTAAACTATTATCCCGCACTCTATATCTTAGAACTGCCCGATCCCTTCAACATGCCAGCTTACGCACCCTTCCTGGCGCCCATAGCGGGCTTCTGGATGCTCTTCATCGCTATCCTCATCTGGCGTTTCGGCATTCGACATTATCAATCTACGGGAACCTAAATTGTCCATCATTAGCGTTCGCAAACTCTCCAAGCACTTCAAAGTTTTCAAGCACCATCGCGGCACACTGGGTGCGGTGCGCAACCTATTTTCCAGGCAATACAGCATCATGCGCGCTGTGGATGAGATCAGCTTTGAGATTCAGGCCGGCGAATTGGTTGGATATATCGGCCCCAATGGTGCGGGGAAATCGACCACTATCAAAATGTTGACCGGATTGCTGGTTCCAACCCGCGGCGATCTTTCGGTAAATAATTTGGTCCCTTGGAAGGAGCGTCAGAAATATGTGGGGCGCGTGGGTGCCGTTTTCGGGCAGCGGACTACGCTGTGGTGGGATCTGCCGGTAATTGAATCTTTGAGTCCGCTGCAGCACATCTACAAGATCCCCGCTGACAGATTCGAGGCCAACCTCAATGAATTTCGCCATACCCTGGAGCTGGACCCATTCCTGAACACTCCTGTGCGGGCATTATCCCTGGGCCAACGCATGCGCGCTGACCTATGCGCGGCCCTGCTCCACGATCCCGACCTGCTCTTCCTGGACGAGCCCACCATCGGCCTGGACGTGGTCGCCAAGGAGCGCATCCGACAGTTTATTCAGAAGATCAACCGCCAGCGTGGCACCACGGTTATCCTTACCACGCACGACCTCTCCGATGTCGAAAAGCTTTGCCAGCGCGTGATGATCATCGACCATGGCAAGCTGCTCTTTGATGGGTCGCTGATTTCCCTCAAAGAGAGATTCAGCAAGAAAAGAGAACTGCTGGTAGAGTTCGCCGAAGCTTATGTTGAGCCCAACGTTGACAGTGCAGAAGTCTCCCTGGTGGATGGCACACGCGTATCCTATCTTTTTTCACGCGATGAGATCAGCGCTTCAGAGCTGATCGGGCGGCTTTCAGCCAAATACCGCATCCGCGACCTGGAAGTGCGCGAACCAGAGATCGAGGAGACCATCCGGCGGATATATGAGGAAAAACTACTAGAATAAAAATCTTAACCGCGGAGAACACAAAGAGCGCAGAGATTTCTAAATATGTTCTCAGCAATCTCGGCCCTCCCCTTAAGCTTATCGAAGGGTCTTCGCGGTTCAAAAGAAGAAAAGGAAATTCTCAATGATCAAAGTTATCGGTTTCGATGCAGACGACACCCTTTGGGATTACGAATACATATATCACGAGGCTAAGCCTAAGATCGAGAAAATACTTGGCGGTGGCCGTAATTACGACGATCTTTTCTACCAACTTGACCAGGCCGAAGTGGAAAATATCAAATTGTATGGATACGGCATTAAGAGTTATGCACTCTCGATGCTGGAAAATGTGGCCCGCTACACTGGGCCATCTTTCGACAGTGAAAAGTTGATCCAACTGATTGAATTGATCAGGTATATGCTGACGGAGAACTTCCCCATCAACCCCTACACCGAAGATGTTATATCAACTCTTTCTGCTGAATATGAAATGATTCTAATTACAAAGGGAGAAGGCTACGAGCAAGAACGCAAGGTAGAACGCTCTGGATTGGCCGAATACTTCAAATCGATTGAGGTGGTCAGCTTTAAAACGGAAGACACTTATCGCAGAGTACTCAAACAAAACAGGGTTGCTCCGGAAGATTTCCTTATGGTGGGAAACTCGCTCAAGTCCGATGTGCTGCCAGTGATCAACATCGGTGGTAAAGCGGTACATATTCCTCATGAAATTGCCTGGTTTCATGAAGATGTCACTGAGGATGAACGGGATGCCGCAGATTACTATCAACTTGAAAATTTGGGGCTGCTTCCCGAATTGGTGCAGCAGATTGCAGGAAGCAAATAGCAGGGAGCAGATAGCGTTTAGTTATCATCTAACTAACACCGGGTGCAGGTTTTTTTTTAAAGTTGGGCCAAAACGCTTGTTGAGTGCCCGAAAGCGCTGTTTTTGTTACTGAAGGGTGTATCTAAACCCGTTTTGGCGGCGTTCTAGGTTTCACTTCGACAAGCTCAGTACAGGCGATACACTCACTGACCGCTACTCAGCCAGCGAGCGCTAATACTTGCAATCAGGTTACTACTACAGCTATCCATCCTGATATAATTCCCTAAACAAAACTTAGGAGTGAACATCTACCCCATGTCCAACAGTTTCTACATTCCCGAACGTGCCATGGTGATCATGGCCCACCCCGATGACCCCGAGTTTTCTTGCGCTGGCACGGTGGCAAGATGGGCGAGTGAAGGCACGGAAGTGTGTTACGTACTCTGTACAAGCGGCGACGTAGGTATCGCCGAAGTCGGCATGACTCGTGCAAAAGCTGCAAAAATTCGTGAGGCAGAAGAACGAGAAGCAGCACAGATACTAGGGGTTAAAGAGGTAGTATTTTTAGGTGAACCCGACGGCATGCTGCAAGCAACTTTAGAATTACGAAAGAAGATCGTGCGTGAAATCCGCCGCTTCCGACCGGAAGTAGTCATTACCGGAGATCCCACCGTGGTGTGGGCCAGCGACCGCTATATCAATCACCCCGATCACCGCGCGGCGGCCACGGCTGCATTGGATGCAACATTTCCTGCGGCGGGGCAGCCAAATCTTTTCGAAGAGTTGGAAGAAGAAGGACTGACTGCCTTCAAGCCCCGCAAGGTGTATGTCACTACCTGGGGTGAGCCAGATATTTATGTCAATGTCAGCGAAACCATCGATCTCAAAGTTGATGCGCTGCGTGCTCACAAGAGCCAGATGAAAGATTGGGATCCTGAAAAGAGGATCAAAGACTGGGCAGCTGAGCGCGGCAAGGGCAAAGAGATGGCCTATGCCGAAGCTTTCCGCGTGATAACTTTGGTCGATGATGAAGCCTGGGAGAAAACAAGGGGGATTGTTTTGCCCGAGGAAAATTAGTAACGCAAAGCCGCTAAGAATCAAAGATAAACTTATAAAACTTTGCGACTCTGCGTCTTAGCGTTAAGTTTTTGGAGGACAAATGGAATTTTCAGAAGTAATCAAAGAACGCTATAGTGTGCGTGGCTACACATCCGATCCAGTTGATGATGAGAAACTAAATGCCATTCTCGAGGCAGCGCGCATCGCACCGACAGCCGCCAATCGACAACCATTTCATATTATCGTGATTCATACAGAGGGGCGCCAGGAAGAGCTGCGTCGCATGTACGACCGGGATTGGTTTGTGGAAGCCCCCCTAATCATCGTCGTATGTGGTGAAGAATCCAAGGCCTGGGTAAGACATGATAAGGCCAATTATGGTGTCGTAGACACGGCAATCGTCATGGATCATCTCATCCTTGAGGCCACCAACCAGGGTTTGGGCACCTGCTGGATTGGCGCATTCGATGCACAAGTGGCTCGAGAAATATTGGGGCTGCCTGATAATGTCGATCCCATTGTGATGACTCCCCTTGGATACCCCAATGCAGAACCGCGCGGCACATCTCGAAAGCCGCTCGAGAAATTAGTTCGATACGAGCGCTGGTAGTCAAAGCTCAAATGAACCGCAGATAAACATGGATACATTAATTCTATATCTGTGACTTCACTGCAAAAAGCCACCAAGTGAGTTTCCCGCCGGAATATATGGGGGGGTTGCTCCGCAACCTCCCCCATATATTCCGGCGGAAGCCCTCATCTGGTAGTTTTTGCAGTAGAGTCATTTGTTTTCATCTATTTTATTTGTGGTGTTATATACCCACATGAGATAAATATCATGAATAACCACAAAGACATCATCGTCATTGGTGGGGGAATCATCGGTGTATCAGCGGCATATTATCTGGCGGTGAATGGGCATTCAGTTACCTTGATCGAAAAGGAGGATATTAGCGCGGGGGCATCGTCCGAGAATGCGGGCTTGATCGCCAATGGATTTGCCATTCCCATCGCCGCGCCAGGGGTTCCAAGGCAGGGTTTGAAAATGATGCTTGACTCAACGAGTCCCTTCTACATCAAGCCGCGTCTGAACATTGACCTAATCCGTTGGCTATGGAAATTTGTACGCGCCTGCAACGAAAAGCAGATGCGGGCAGCCATCCCTGTTTTGTTGGCTTTGGGTCAGGGCAGCTTGGATCTCTTCGATGAATTGCTGGCCAAAGAAGAGGTTGATTTTGGCTACCACAAGAAGGGTCGTTTGATCCTCTTCACTGGCAATGAAAGCTTCAAAGGCTGGAAGAAAGATGTCGACATCGTCCGAGAATATGGCGTGGAAATTGAATTGTTAGATGGAGAAGGCGCTAGACAAATTGAACCAAACCTGCTCTCAACGGTTCAGCACGCTATTTTCTGTGCGGCATATGCCCACCTCGACCCTGACCGCTTCACAAAGGAATTGGGACGCCTAGCTATATCGCATGGCGCTGAGATCATCACCGAGACAGAAGTAACGGGTCTTGAATCAGATTCGGGGAAGATCACTTCTGTAAATACGACAAATGGTTCATTTTCTGCCGACAATATTATTTTGGCTGCTGGTGCATGGTCAGCAGCGCTGGCCCAAAAATTGAAAATCAATTTGCCAATCCAACCCGCCAAGGGTTACAGCCTGACGTACAAATCACCAACAACGAGTCCAAGTTTGCCCCTGATGCTCTCCGAGCGCAAAACAGCTGTGACCCCCATGGGCGATATCTTGCGCTTCACCAGCACCTTGGAATTATCCGGATTTGATCCCTCGATTAACCAACGGCGTATTGAGACAATCCGAGGCGCGGTTAAGGAGTTCTTGCCCGGAATGGAAGATTTAGATGGCGAGGTCGAGTGGGCTGGCTATCGACCAGCCACACCCGATGACTTGCCCATTATTGGGCGCAGCAAAAAGATAGAGAATTTGATCTTTGCCACGGGCCATGGAACGCTAGGGATTACACATGCTCTAATTACGGGCGAACTAGTTTCGCAAATTGTCGGGGGTGAAAAGACCTCAATTGATTTGGATCCTCTCAGAGCTGAACGATTCTGGTAGTTTTATGAGAGTTGGAATATCACTTAAGTAATTGATGTTACGCAAGCTAAAGAGAATCTCCCCGGAAATAGGGGATGGGGGCTTCGCCCCCGACCCCCTATTTCCGGGGAAACCTCGCTACGTGTGCGTAACATGAGTCAAGTAATTTACTGCATGGAGAAGGAAAACAATACTTCACAGCTTTGTCATTCTGAACCCAGTCGCTAAAGGTGTGTTTTTGGCAAAGAGTGAAGAATCTATAGCACTGCGTTCCTGAGAATGACAAAAATGAATTTTTATCCAGGGTACATTGTCGAATTCACATCCAGCAATTAATATAAAAAAAAGCCGCCCGATTCACCAGGCGGCTTATGAAATATTAATGATGGTTTCTAAGCTGGCAAGCTCTTGGCAACAATCTTCACTGCTTTATCAACGACTTCCTCAGGGGTGTCTAACATGCCGCGGAAGCGAATCGAGCGGTTGCCCGATTTTAGAACATTGAGCCCGTTTTTGGACAATGTTTCCATCATCGCATCACGATTGGCCTGGTCGGGCAGATCGTAAGCAATCATCAATCCCTTACCGCGCACATTGGTCATCAAACCTTTGGATTCGCCAGCAACGGCGTTCAATTCGTTGACCATTTTCTCTCCAACTTTTGCGGTGTGATCTAAGAGGTTCTCCTCTTCGATGATCTCCAGGTAGCGAGTGCAGCGCACCATGTCTACCAGGTTGCCACCCCAGGTGGAGTTGATACGGCTGGATTCGGAGAAGACATGTTGGGGAACTTCTTCGATGCGTTTGCTGGCCACGATGCCGCACACCTGGCTCTTCTTGCCAAAAGCGAAAATATCTGGCTGAAGGTCATGGTGTTCGAAGGCCCACATTTTGCCTGTGACGCCCATGCCGCTTTGGATTTCGTCGAAGATCAATAAGAACTCGTGTTCATCGGCCATGCGACGCAGTTCACGCATGAATTCAGGCCGGAAGTGGTTATCCCCACCCTCGCCTTGAATCGTCTCGATTATCATGGCAGCAATATCCCCTTTGTATTGATTTAGCGCAGACTCGATCTGTGCGTAAGCGATTTCCTCCATCTTTTTGACTTCGGCTAGCCCTTCATCATCGAGCGGATAGCGAAGTTTAGGATTGACAATGCGAGGCCAATCAAATTTGGGAAAGTACATGTACTTACGTGAATCATCGGTATTGGTCATGGACATGGTATAGCCAGAACGGCCGTGGAATGCCTCTTGAAAGTGAATCACCTTTGAGCCTAAGCCGTCAACCATGGCCGGAATTGCATCTTGCAGGTTGGAATCAGCGATAGCCTTCAAATTTTTGCGCACTTTCCAATCGAACGAAGTTTTAAGCGCGTTCTCAACGGCCAAAGCGCCGCCGCTGACCAAGAAGAGATGCGGCATTTCCTTTGGCATAGCCAAACGGCTGAATGTTTCTACAAAATCCGCCATCTCGGGGGTGTACAAATCAGAATTGGCCGGTTTGTGGATCGCCGATATGGCCAGTTTTTCCAAAAACTCAGTATCTCTCATCTTGGGGTGATTGTATCCAACAGGAATGCTGGCAAAGAAGGTATAGAAATCGATGTACTCTCGTCCTGTAACAGCATCAACGATATATGATCCATGCGAGCGTTGGGGATCAAATACAATTGGGCTGCCATCCGCGAGCATATGTTTTGCAATCGTCTCGTGAACCTGTGATGGTTGCATGTGGGATTACATCTCCTTGAAGTGAGTTTTTAGAATTGAACCGCTGGGATTATATCTCACTAAAAATCTAATGCAAGCTGCAGGCGTTAGCTTAGGAAAAATGTCATGCTTTCAATATGGTATCATTTTTGGGTCTATGGCTTACCCCCTCCATCCCTCCGATTTAGGCTTGATCCTCTCCTACAAGTGTCAGTGCGAATGCGCCCACTGTCTGTACAACTGCGGGTCGGCCTGGCGAGACTGGATGAGCCCCGAAGACATTCAAAAGGCGTTAGAAGCAACACTCTATTGGGAACATCCCTATCAGGTACACATCACGGGTGGAGAGCCATTTTTGAAGTTCGCCCTACTCCTCCATGCTGTTGAGGTCGCTAATGAGTTAGGCATTCCAGTCTATGCCGAAACTAATGCGGGCTGGTGCGTGAGTGACGACCTGGTCGAGAGACGCTTCCACGCTCTAAGGGATGCTGGAATGAGCGCCCTACTGATTAGTTGTTCTCCCTTTCATGCCGAAACTGTTCCCCCGGAGCGCACACTGATGGCTATGCGCAATTCTCTTGAGATCTTCGGCCCTCAGCGCACGATTGTGTACATGTCGGGTTGGTTGGAACAAATCCTGGAATTCGGCACACAAACTCCCACCCCTCTCGAGGCCTATGAGCGCGCTTTTGGCATCGAAGACACTGGCCGCATGTTCTGGCAGGGGTACAGTTTAATCTCTGGAGGCAGGGCTGGGTACCGCTTAGGTCATCTCACTCCAAAACGTAGTCCTCAGGCCTTTCAGGGGCAAAGATGTCTAAGTGAACTGCTCTATGCCCAACACTCCCATTTCGATCTCTACGGGAATTTCATCCCCGCCTTTTGCGGCGGCTTATCCATAGGCAATTGGCAACAGCTTGCGCAGTTGAATGAAAGGGTCGAATCAAACAAATTCCCTACCATCATAGAGACCTTGCTTGGTTCTGGTCCGTTTGGTCTATACGAAAATGCACAAGAGAGCCATAATTATCGACCGCTCAGCGACGGCTATGCTGGCAAATGTCATTTGTGCGTAGATGTGAGGCGTTTTTTGATCGAGAAAGACTATTTTCCAGAACTACAACCAGTGGAATTTTATGATAGCTTTTAGAAATTGCTATTGGAGGGTATATGCTAGTTCGTCAAATCGATGTCCATAATCCCAAAGATGTTCGCCAATTCATTCGTTTCCCATTGAAATTATACAAAGGGCATCCATTTTGGGTGCCAACCATGGAAAGCGAGATGAAGAACGTTCTCAACCCGCATGCGCATCCATTCTATCAACACTCGCAGGCAGCATTTTTTATTGCCCAGAAAGGCAAAAAGACGCTAGGGCGCATCGCCATTCTTGACAATAAGCATTATCGACAGCAGCACACCGACGAACCAGGATTATTCTACTATTTCGAAGTTATTGAAGATCTGGAAGTCGCCAAAAGTATATTCGATGCCGGTATTCGGTGGGCAAAAGATCAGGGGCTCAAAGCGCTAGTGGGGCCTAAAGGGTTCGCCCAAGGTGACAGCATCGGCATGTTGGCAGAAGGATTTGAACACATGCCAGCCATGGGCATCGCTTACAATATGGAATACTATCCGGATTTCATGGAAAAACTTGGCTTCGAAAAGGAAAGTGATCTTCTTTCTGGCTACCTCCTAGCTAAAGATTACCAACTTCCAGAACGGGTGCACAAATTGGCAGAAAAAATCAAGAAACGGCGCGGTTTTCATGTCAAACAGTTTTCTTCTAAGGAAGAGTTGCGCCGATGGATCCCATCTGTGCGCGAAGTCTACAACCAGGCGTTTGCCACAGTGCCTGAGTTTGTACCAATCACCGAGGACGAGGTCTGGCTGATCGCTGATAAGATTCTGTCAATTGCTGACCCACGCTTACTCAAGCTGGTTTTCAAAGGAGAGAATTTAGTAGGGTTCCTGTTCGCCTACCCCAATGTTTGCAAAGGCATACAAAAATCAAAGGGGCGCATTTGGCCATTGGGCTGGCTGCATCTGATGCGCGAATTTAAGCGCACTAAGGCAGTAGACATCAACGGCATCGGCCTGCTGCCAGAACACCAGGGCTTGGGCGCCACGGCAATCCTATATACCGAGTTAGAGAAAACGGTTCGAGATTTTGATTTCGAGTACGCCGATCTTGTACAGATCAACGAGACTAACATGAAGAGCTTTGGTGAAACCAGCAATCTAGGCGCCAATTGGCACAAACGGCATCGGATTTACAAAAAGAAATTTTAATCATCTGGACACGGATTTCTCGGATTTGCACGGATTCTTTTTTCTCTAGGATAATCCGATGAATCCGTGTGCATCCATGACTTCACTGCAAAAACTATCAGACGATGGTTCCCGCCGGAAGCGGGAAACTCACTTGGTGGCTATTTGCAGTAGAGTCATCCATGTACAAGTAAAATTAGGAAAAATATTTGAGAGGCAAAAATGATTATTGTAGGCGACAGCGCTTCGAGAACAAAAACTTTCAGCGATGAAGATGTGCGGATTTTTGCGGAGATATCCGGCGATAACAATCCAATCCATTTAGATGATAACTATGCCGCAGGGACACGATTCGGTCAGCGGCTAGTTCACGGTATTCTAACCTCGGGGTTGATTTCAGCAATTTTGGGGACACAGCTCCCAGGGCCAGGCAGTGTTTATGTCCAACAGACGATCAATTTTCGTGCACCTGTATATATTGGCGATACGATCACTGCCATAGTCACAGCTAAGAAAATCCGGGAGGATAAACCTATTGCGACTTTTGAAACTGTGTGTAAAAAAGAAGACGGAACTGTGGTGATCGACGGCAAGGCAGTGCTTCTATTACCAAAATGATTCTAATTAACCGCAGATAAACACGGATGAACGCGGATTTGTTATTATATCTGCGGAAATCGGCGTTCATCGTCGGTTATTTATTTCCCATTGGGATTCCAAATTGATAGGAAAGCTTCGACAACCTGGGGGTCAAAATGAGTACCGGATTGTGCTTTAATGTATTCTAGAACGCTATCGTCAGACCACGCAACTCGGTAAGGGCGATCTGAACGAAACGCATCCCAGACATCTACAATTGCGAAAACACGTGCCGCCAGCGGTATTTGATGCTCCTTTAGTCCGCGCGGATATCCTGTTCCGTCCCAAATATCTGACGAAATGCCTGCCTGGAACCATAAAATCGTTTAATTTTCTCAGGATCATTTAAGCGGATAGCCCGCAAGGGTTCAGACATGTGCATAAGTGTGTAGCGCACAATGGTTGCCGGGATCATTCTTACAAAGAAACGCTGCAAGGGAGAAATTCCTTGCCGAACCGAGTGATAATAATCTTTCAGCGTGCGCCTGCGAAATTTGATCAGGCGCTCTAGCTGATCACCATCCGCATAATTACCAGAGTGGAAGTTCTGCGTGGCAAATGCTTCTTCAGGTATTGCCCTGCTATCAACCCCGAATATGGGCATCATTTTTTGAAGAAACTTGCCTGCTTTCACACGACATTTTTCACCACCCCCCAAATTAAAGATGCGGCCAAATACTTGTTCACAATCAACAGCCTGAGCCAAAGCATAGCCGGTATCGGTGTTGTGGCACCACTCCAGGGAAGTTTCTAAAGGCATATGAAACATCAGGGGTTGGATTTTTAGCTTTTTAGTCAATATTCCACACAAACGCAATATCGAATATTTTATACCTAA
>CAYQQX010000137.1:0-12364 GCA_964419495.1 uncultured Anaerolineales bacterium | reverse complement strand
AAATGTCTTAGCTTACCCTGCTATCTGCTAATGTGCAAATGGACAAAGTCCAGATAAGAGCACCGGATAAATCCGGTTAGGGCGCTTTGCTTCCAAGCCCGATTCATTGGGCGTTGTTCGGCAGCACGGGAATGAATTTCCCGTGCGTGGCTTGTATTAATAAATATCTTTACAAACATGCTTTCCATTTACCGATTCGAATGTGGCATATCTTTGTGAGTTGCAATATAATTTTCTGCCGCATACCAAATCTTGAAATCAATAATTAGAGTGCAAAAATAGGATGATCTATTGAAAGCCCCAATTGCTATATATAAGGATGTATCATACAAATACCCCAATTCAGAAAAATTTACTCTTCTCAATATAAATTTGGAGATAAATGAAGGAGAATTTTTGGGAATAATTGGCCCAACAGGAGCGGGGAAAACAACAATGTGCCTCACTCTCAATGGTATTGTGCCTCAATTCTATGGTGGAAGATATTTTGGTAGTGTTCATGTTGGTGGTTTGGATACCGTTGAGCATTCTATTAGCTCAATGGCCAATAATGTGGGGCAAGTATTTGAAGATCCCGAAACTCAATTGATCTCTACATCCGTAGAGAATGAAATTGCCTTTGCGATGGAGAATTTAAAATTGCCACGTGATGTAATTGTGGATCGTATTCCTCAAGTTTTATCGGCTGTACGTTTAGATGGTACGGAAAAAAAGCACCCTCATGAGTTATCTGGTGGACAGAAACAACTGTTGGCCATAGCAGCAGCGATTGCAGTACAACCCAGTCTATTAATTCTAGACGAACCGACTTCACAGCTAGATCCTGTTGGTACTGAAGAAGTTTTCGCCACCGTAAATGAACTCAATCGGGAATTAGGCATGACCATTGTAATGGCCAGCCATTCAGCGGAGGAAATGGCAAACTTTGCTCATCGTATCGTGCTAATTTCAAACGGAGAGATTGTGGCAATTGGGCCGCCCAATAAGATCTATGCGGGAATCGAATTACTTGAAAACAACGATCTTCGTCCGCCACAAGTTGCTGAAACTTTTTACAGCATCGATAGGAAAGGGATCGCTGTGCAAAAAATCCCAGTTACCATGGATGACGCACTTCCCTTGCTTGATGATTTAAGTTTTCTTTTTTCAAGTCAAAAGTTTGATTTGGATGTCCCAAAGAGGAATAGTGGCAATTCTCTTCTTTCTGTGAGAGATTTGACTCATATATACCCAGATGGTACCAAAGCTTTGCATGGAGTTTCGTTAGATATCATGCACGGGGAATATGTTCTGATTATTGGGCAAAACGGCGCTGGTAAATCTACTTTGGTGAAGCACTTTCTTAACTTATTGCAGCCCTCTGAGGGTGTAGTAAAAGTAGGTGGTGTAGATACTGAAGAAATGAACGTTAGTGATCTTGCTCGCAAGATTGGTTATGTAGCCCAAAATCCTGATAATCAGCTCTTTAACACTTCAGTGGGTGAAGAAATAGCTTTTGCCTTGAAAAACCTGGATTTTGATGAGGAAGAAGTTGAAACTCGCACTGCTGAGAGTCTGGAAGTCATGGGGTTGACTGCAGTGCGTGAAATGCACCCACTATCTTTGCCGAAAGGCGATCGAGCTCGTGTCGTTATTGGTGCCATCCTGGCAATGAAGCCAGAGATCATCATCTTCGATGAACCCACCACAGGGCAAGATTATCGCGGCGCCAAATATATCCTCGAGATCAGCCGGGATCTTCATAAGATGGGCAAAACAGTCATTGTAATCACACACCATCTTTACCTGATGTCCGAATACGCTGAGCGAGTTGTTGTGATGGGCAAAGGTTCAATTTTGCTAGATGAAAATACTCGCAATGCGTTTCACGAAACAGAAATATTAAGGAGTTCCTTTCTCTCAGCACCGCAGTCCGTGCATCTTTCACAAGAAATGCAGAAACTGAATAGTGCTTTTCCACCGTTGCTGACCCCTGGAGAATTTGCCGATTTTTTCACTCCTGAAGGGAGAGCATCATGAGTATGATGAAATTCCAAACCGTCGAGCGTGAATCGTTTTTCTCCCGGCTTGATTTCCGGCCCAAGCTGTTCATGGTGGCCGTAGTATCCATTGTTGCCTTTGCCTGGGAAAGCCCTAAAATGCAGTTTGGTTTGGCGGTCGTGATTACTATTGCCTGTTTGTTGGTTGGCGTAAAGTGGAATTATATTCGCACGATCTTGTTGATCATGATTCCCTTTAATGCCTTACTATTGCTAACCCATGGATTCTTCAATCGCGACCATGTGATGGCTCTGAAGGGATTTGAGACAGTCAACGAACTTAGTAGAATTTTCGTATTCCCAGAAAACTTGCCAGTGATCGGTGGTGGTTTTGCCACCTGGGAAGGTTTGAACTATGGTTGCAACGTGATTTTTAAGACCTTAACATTGACTCTTATCATTCCATTAGCTGTATTCACAACAGATGTTAATAACATGATTGTTGGCATGGTGCGGGCCAAGATCCCGTACAAGATCGCCTTTATCTTCTCTTCAACTTTGCGCTTTTTTCCATTGTTGATTGAAGAATTTAGCATGATCGTCGAGGCACAGCGATTGCGCGGCCTGGCAATGGAGAAAATGGGACCGATCAAACGTGTGAGTGTTTACGCCAAAGTAGCTGTGCCGCTGATCCTGGGAGCTTTGGTCAAATCTCAGCAGCTCGAAGTAGTGCTCCAATCCAAGGCTTTTTCTGGAAATGCCGATCGAACGTACTTGCATGAGTCCATCTTGAAACCGCCTGATTACGCCCTATTCATTTTCTTCTCCCTGTTTTTCATAATTGCTTTTTACTTGCTTTTTGCCCATGGCATTGGAACTTTCGGAGGACCGATTTGAAGTTGAAATATGCGTATTGACGCCCATATTCACTATACACCGCCTTCATTGGCGGATGATCTTGATCAATTTTCAGAGCAAGAGCCCCTATGGGGATACTTGCTCAATCCTGGATTGGCGAAAATGCCAGCCCAAGGATGGGCTACCGTCGATCGAATGATCGCAGATATGAACGCTGCTGAAATAGATCGTGTCATCATTCAAGGCGAATATCGCCTCAAGCACGAATCTTGTGTCCAGCGCAACAATCAGGGATTGGAACTTCCACATCGTTGGCCAGAGCGCGTGATCTCATTTGCCGTTGTCCAACCAGCTGCTGGAGTTCTTGCTTTGGATGAACTCCAGCGCTGCATCGATGGCGGCATGCTTTTCTACGAACTGATGCCCTGGATCTTGGATGATCTCAAACCGCTCAATTGAATTGTGAAAATTTATTATCACGACATATTCACCTTCCCAATCCCCGTAGGGCATCGATTCCCTGCTGAAAAATACGCCCTTTTACGAGAAAAATTGCTCTCGGAAGGAATTATATCGAGTGATGCTTTATTTACCCCCTTGCCAGCCAACGACGAGCAATTGTTGTTGGTGCATGATACTGAGTATCTGGAACGGGTCAAACACGGGCACTTAACGGATAAGGAAATTCGTCGAATCGGTCTTCCTTGGTCCGCTGATTTGGTCGATCGCGCCCGACGTTCTGTGAGCAGCACCATAGAAGCTTGTCGATCTGCGCTCAGCGAGAATATTTCGATTAACTTGGGCGGAGGCACCCATCATGCTTTCGCTGACCATGGGGCCGGCTACTGTATTTTCAACGACTGCGCAGTTGCGGCTCGACAGTTACAGGCTGAAGGTCTTGTTGAGCGGATATTAATTGCAGATTGTGATGTACACCAAGGGGATGGCACGGCGACAATTTTTTCGGATGACCCTTCTGTTTTTACATTTTCGATCCATGGGGAGAAGAATTACCCTCTCCATAAACAAATATCCGATCTGGACATCGCTTTGCCTGATGGCACAGGTGATAAGGAATATCTTGCTGCCCTGGAAAGTGGCATTCAACTCGCAAATGAATTATTTGCAGCCGATTTGGTTATCTATCTGGCTGGGGCTGACCCCTATCAAGACGATCGCCTGGGTCGGCTCTCGCTCAGTAAGTTGGGTCTTGCGAGACGTGATCGCCATGTTTTTGAGTTTTGCCAAAGGCTTAGACTGCCCATCGCGGTAGTTATGTCTGGGGGATATGGACGTCAGATTGAGGATACCGCCGATATCCATTTTGCAACTGTTAAAGTGGCGCAAGATATATTTGGGATGTCGCCCTAAAGTCAGAGAGTAAAACTTTCATAAGCAAGACACCAGGTTGCCTTTTCGCTCCAGGTTTCTTTTGCGATATACATTGTCATGCGGTGCTAAGTATCTGGATTTGTTATGGCGTCATCGTTTTCAAGCGATAAGTCGATTTCTGCAAGAAAATGAGTCAGGATTTCTTGTGCATCTTCGTATTCGTAGAGGGTGATCAATCTCTGAAGTTCTTTTATGTCAGGCTGATACTTTGGGGTGGGGATTTTCTTTCTCAATTCTTTAAGGGTACTCAGCGCCAAAGTATTTTTTTCCTCGAGATAATTGCTCAATTGTGCAACGATGGGGGTTAGTAAATCTGGATTTAGGGCTCCTCCATTGGCTTGGGGAATTTTAGATTCTCCCTCTGGATTGAGTTCGATAGTTGAATCAGCCTCGGAGACACGTCCCAGCATAACCTCGAAAGAAAATGTGCTGCCCTTGCCAGTCTGGCTTTCGACTTGGATTTCCCCACCCATTTTTTCTACAATTTGCTTGGTGAGAATCAAGCCCATCCCCAGTCCACCGTATCTACGGGTAGCTGAACCATCTAATTGGGTGAAGGGCTGGAATATCTGGTTGCTCTCTTCTTCAGTCATCCCGACCCCAGTGTCGCTGACCTTAAATTTTAGAGTTACAGAATCTTTTTGCTCGTCAACCAGCTCCACAGAGATGGTGATCTCTCCCTGTGTAGTAAATTTGATGGCATTTTCGATCAGGTGAGAAAGTGCCTGCCCCAAGCGATCTGGATTGCCGATCAGCTCTCGGGGTACATCGGGCATGGTATCGAAATTTTCCCGCAAGCCTTTTTCGTAGGCCTTGGCTGCATATTGATCAGACAATTTATTTACCAACTCGGGCAGGTTGAATTGAGCGCTGGTGAACTCCAGCTGGCCATTTTGCAAACTGTTAAAGTCCAGAATTGTATCGATGATGCTATTAAGTTTCCCTGTGGTAGATTTCAATTGCTCCAACAATTCGGCATCGAACGACGATAGCTCAGCATCTTCGGCTAAATAGATCACGCCCATCAGTGCGTTCAATGGTGTGCGTAATTCATGACTTACATTGGATAAAAATTCTCTTTTGACTAGGTTGGCCAGGTCAGCGGCATCGTGGGCTTCCTGGATAGCCTGATCGACCTGCTTTTTCAGCATTATGTGGCGAACCTGAAACAACCCCAGGGCAAGCAGCAGGGCCACTCCTAAAGCTAAGGTCCAAGGATTGATTTCTTGAGGGTCAAGATTTGGATATGAGATTGGAGTGCAGCTTGAAATGGATAAGATTGCCGCCGATATGATCAAGAAAGTTTGATGGCGATTTCGAAGACGGCAATTATTCGACAACACGGTGAGAGTTTTCATGGCCTGACAATTGTAGCTTGTGCGCATGTTTTTTTGAAGGGGGAGCACATCAGTGGGTTAGGTCAAAAATCTGGCGTATAATTACGGTTGTACAGAAAACAATCTATAAACCGTTATCACAGAGGGCCACCATGAGAATCGTAGAAACTGAGAATTTAACTCGAATATTTGGCAGCGGCGAAGCCCAGGTCAATGCACTGGATGGCGTATCACTGCATGTCGATACTGGTGAATTTGTCGCCGTGATGGGCCCCAGCGGTTGTGGTAAGTCGACCCTTTTGCATATGATCGGCGGGCTAGATCGCCCAACTGATGGCCTGGTCAAAATTGAAGGTAAAGACCTGAGCAGCATGGATGATGACGATCTAACTGACCTGCGCCGCCAGCATATCGGCTTTATCTTCCAGTTCTTCAACCTGATTCCCACTCTTGACGCCCTGGATAATACAGCCCTGCCGTTGGTGTTGGGGGGCACGAAACCGGCTGATGCCCAGTCTAGGGCGGCCGAGTGGCTGGAAAAACTAGAAGTCGCCGATCGCAGTACCCATCGTCCTGAAGAACTTTCTGGTGGACAGCGCCAGCGGGTGGCTATCGCCCGGTCTTTAGTGACCGAGCCCACCCTGATCCTGGCTGATGAGCCGACGGGCAACCTGGATTCAAAAGCAGCCCAAGAATTTGCCACCCTGCTTAGGGAGATCGTCGATCGTTGGGAGCGCAGCATCTTGCTGGTTACCCATGACCCGCGCATCTCATCCTTCGCGGACCGCATCATCCATATGGAAGACGGCCAAATTACCCAAGAGACCAATAACAATGGGAAGGAAGGCTAATCATGCGCGTACTTCCTCTCGCCTGGAGCTATATCAAAGGCCGTCCTATTCGTTCCATCATGACCGTCTTTTCGATCGTTATCGGTGTGATGATGATGTTTGGGCTGAACGGCATGGCTCCGGCCTTCAAAGAAATGTTTATCTCCAGCACCCAGTCGATGGCACTGTCGGAGGTTGATCTGTATGTAACCCGCCGGGATGGGGGTTTCTTTCGGGGTGAATATGAGGACAATATTGCTTCGGTAGCTGGGGTTGAATCGACGGCCAGCCTGATCGCCCGCACGGTAGCCGCGCCGCCCGATCACTACACCACCGCCGATGGCCGACCGATTAACACGATCCAGGTTTTTGGCGTGGATACTGCCAACACCGATGAAACTTTTAACATTGTCACTGCGGCTGGCCGCCGCTTAGCCGCGGGCCGGCTCCTACAGCCCGGCGATGGTCAGGTGGTGTTGTTATCGGAAATCTTTGCCCAGGGGTTGGGAATCGGGGTTGGAGACACCGTCCGTCTCCCAGGTGCCGGGGGTTGGATGAATTTCCAGGTTGTTGGTTTGTTAGCTGATCCCGGTATCATGCTTGGAACCCAGCAAGTGTTTATGCCCATTCCTGCAGCCCAAGATTTGCTGAATATCCCTAACCGCGTCAACACGGTTATGGGACGCTTTGCAGAGGGAGCGGATGCTGTCGCAATCGAAGCCGCCATGGAATCGATGTTTGGACGCGGCTATGAGTTTACTCCCTTAGAGGGCGGACAAGATATCTGGGCCGCATTGATGGAATTTGCCAATGTGATCTTCTCCATGTTTGGGCTACTGGCTTTAGCCATGGCCGGAATGATCATGTTTAACACTTTCCGCACCAGTGTGGTTGAACGCAAACGAGATATCGGAATGCTCAGGGCCGTAGGTGCCAGACGGAGAACGGTCATGCGAGCCATTCTTGCCGAGGGCTTGATCCTGGCTGTGCTTGGCACTGTGGTGGGCATGTTGCTGGGTGTGGGGTTTGGGTATGGTGCTAAGAATGCACTCTCAGCAGCCTTTGAGAATTTTATGGGCAGACCGTTAGGCAATCCCCAGTTTACTGTGATGGCATTCAGTGTGTCGATCGCCTTTGGTTTAGGGATACCGCTGCTCAGTGTTTTAGTTCCTGCGCGCGGCGCCAGCACCATCACCCCCCTAGAAGCGATGCGTCCAGCAACCGTGGAACAAGAGGCCGCTCTCAAGCGCAGCCGCCTAATAATTGGATTCATCTTATTGGTATTGGGTCTGGCCGGATTACTCAGCGGCATATTCCCGCTGATGGCTTTTGGGAGCATACTCTTCCTGATAGCACTCGGGCTTCTGGGCCCCATGTTGATCGGCCCCATTACCAAAACTTTCAGTCGGATGTTGAACTTAGTATTTGGACAAGAGGGCGGAATAGCCGCCAGTAATATAGCCCGCCAGCCGCGCCGCGCTTCCATCACAGCCTCCTCGTTAATGGTCGGCCTGGCGATCCTGATTGGTTTGGGCGGTATGCTGGCTTCCACTTACGGTGGCGCCCTTCGGTTTTTAGAAGCCAACTTCCGCTCAGACTACATCATGATGTCCAACTTGGTCGTCACTAACGATACTGTTGGCGCGGGCCCTGATCTGGCGGAAACCGTCAAGCGCATTCGAGGAGTCAAGGAACTGACTAACCTGCGCCAGATTGATGTGACGGATCAAAATGGCATCGGCATTCGCCTGGTTGGCATTGAGCCGCTGGGTTTTGAGAAGATTTCGGGATTATCCTTTTTAGAGGGTGATAATTCTGCCTATGCTGAGATGCAGTCTGGAAATACGGTCATCGTCAATGGCCGCTTTGCCTCTCAATTTGGTACCCAAATTGGGGATACTATTACCCTGGACGGGGATCACGGTCCTGTCGCTGTGGTAGTTGCGGCCATCGGGCTGGACTACATCAATATGAAACTCCCCACGGTTTATCTCGAACAAACCGCCCTGACCCGAGAGTACGGGGTTCGCAATGACGTCTTCCTGATGATCAACCATGAGGACGGCGCTGATCTGGAGCAAATGGAAGAAGACCTGCAAGCCGCCGCGGGAGCATATCCAGGCTTTGGCATTATTTCCCGCCAGCAGTTATGGGAAAGTCAGAAGCAGCTCACCGATGGCGCCACTGTTGGTGTCAATATCATGCTCTCATTATTGGCTGCTCCGGCCTTGATCGGGTTGGCTAATGCCCTGGGAATCAATGTTATCGAGCGCACCCGCGAAATTGGCATGCTGCGCGCAGTCGGAGCGAAGCGCCGTCAGATCCGCCGCATGGTGATCGCCGAGAGTTTTCTGCTTTGCTTGATGGGCATTGCTTTGGGCGTGATTGCAGGGATTATGTTGAGTTTCGTGATGACCGGCGTTTTGGAATTTGCTGGTATGCGCATTCCTTATGATTTCCCTGGTGTTGGGGTACTGACTGCCATCGCCGCAGGGTTGATCTGTGGCATCCTTGCGGCGCTGATCCCAGCCCGAAGGGCCTCTGATCTGGAAATCGTTGCCGCTTTGGCATACGAATAAAATCAGTAGAAAATCACAGGTGACTGTCACTTTGCGCTTCAGCCCACTGCACTACGAAAATAGCCAGCAAGCTCAGAATCCCTAAACCCAAAATCAAGGGAAAAACCGTGCCCAATGGCATAGATATCAATGTCGAGAGCGATCCCACTACCGCCGCGCCAATCTCCTGCAGTAAGCGTCCCAGCAGCATCATAGGAAAATTGATTGAAAATATCGCTAACACGGCGCCGCAAATATACAAGGCGTAGCCGAGATATATCGCTGGCTTGCGCCCTGTACTATCAGAAAGGGGGCCGAAAAATATCTGGCCAACAGCTAAACCTAGAAATGTTAATGAGACAACGATGATAAATTCAACGTAAGAGTGCAAGGATACCACTCTCTCGCTGTAATCGCAAAAATAGGGTTCCCGCAGCGTTTTGCGCTGCGGGAACCCTATTTTTGCGTAAATATTCCCCTTCCCAATTCCACAGAAAAGGGGAAGGGGGGGCGCGAAGCGGGGCGGAGATTCTCACCTGCACTTGCAGCGCAGGTGCAAGGGTCATCCCTTACGGGGTTCACGCCATCGGCGGGCTTTCGGCCATGACAAATCGTGGTTGATCATATTTCGCCTTCATGCAGCAATTTACTTAAAAGAATAGTTTCTTTGATGATCAAATCTCTTGGTCTCTCAATCTGAATAAAATGTGGCGGGTGTTGGTAATCAGCAGCACTACCAATAGGATCAGGTAAAAACGGTTGCTGATAACTTCTTTGAAAATGAACTCGGGTTTTAGTTCGAAGCCGCGCAGGATTTGGAAACCAGCAAAAATGCCAGCAGCGATCAATGTAATTAGCAGCACTCGCCCAATCAGCTTTATCACCATAGACGTAGTGAAAACCCACTTACCCACCAAAGAGCTGAAGTTGAACATTGGTGAGCCGAGAAAGTTTTGGGTGCGGTAGAGTAGTTTTTCACTGGTTTTGGCAACTTCTTCTAATCTCAAAAAAATTGTGTCATCCAGTCCGCGTCGAAATTGGTTTTCGATACCCTTGATAACGCGTTTTTTGGCTTGTTTCTCTCGAAATTTGCGGAAGCGCAGATACTCGTCAAACCGGTTGATGTCCTTGCTGATGCGAACGGCGATTGTGTCATACAGTAGGGTGGCCCGGATCATCCTCAGGGTGTGTATCGCCACGGGGATATTATGATCACGCGAGAACTTGAAAAAGCTCATCCATTGCCGTACGGAAGTTCGTTCCCACCATTCAGTGTGTTCTTGTTTACTTTTGAAGATCGTCAAAACACGCGTATATTCAGCTTCGGCCTGTTGAAACAGTTCCTTTACATCCAGGGGTGGCAGTGGTTCGAATAGCTTGAGTGTGCCGCGAGCCATGCCTTCAGCATCGTTCTCTCCTGATGCCATGGCGGTCAATTCCAACCCAAGACGCTGCTCACGGTTGAATGATCCGCATGACCCAAAATCGATGAAGGTCAGTTTTGAATTGCGACGAACGATGACATTGGCTGGATGAGGATCCGCATGAAAAATCAAGTTTTCCTGCATGCCCCAGTAATTGACCCACAGAAGTCGTTGGGCCACCTTTTGGGGATCGATGTTCAACTCGCGCATCCTGGCAAGGGCTTGGATGTTATTTTGCTCGACACCGGCCATGATTTCCCATAGCCAGATTCCCGAGGTGTATTTCTGCACAATGACTTCTTGGCTGCTAAATTTAAAATATGTTCGTGGGGCAGTGAAAAAACCTTTTCCTGTTTTTCTGGCACTACGCCGAAACATATCCTGGAAGCGAGCTTCCTGAACGAAATCTAATTCTTCCAATAAAGTGGTTTGCAGTTCACGCCTGATGTTTTGGGTGTATCCAGGGCGGACTAAGGTCAAAAACTCAGCCAGATCAAGTAGCCAATCAAAAACCTTGAAATCAGCCATGAAAAGTTCGCCAATCCCAGGACGGCGAATTTTGACCGCTACTTTTTCTCCGGACTTCAATATAGCCTGATAAACATTAGCAATCGAGGCTGAACCGATGGGATCAGGGTCGAATACGGAAAATATTTCGTCCCATTCGTATCCCGTAGTTCGGGCAATAATTTCGAGCGCCTGCTCGACAGGGAAGGGGGGCACGCGGTCGAGCATTTTAGAAAGCTCAACTGTATAGGCCCATGGCAGCAGGTCGATACGCATGGCCATCTGTTGGCCGAATTTGATAAAGGTGCCTCCCGCCCTTTCAAACGCTCTTCTTAACCGAATTGCCCGACGGGCTTCACTATCACGCCGCCGCAGACGGTCCCATATATTTCCCCCAACGAAATATAGGATCATCGAAAGCCAGATGAATAAACGTCCCAGAGCTTTGATGCGGCTGGTTTTGAAAACTAACGCTTCTACCACAGGCAAAGTAATATCACTTACAGACTGGGCGCTGATTTCCCGCCGAGGGATGGTTCTGATCACATCGGCGCGATCGCGTTTCTGCCCAATTGTGCCCTTGGGCTTTTTGCCACCTGACCCATTTTTTGCGCTTTCGGGTTGGTCCTGAATCGCGCGCCAATTTTCTATACTTTTCTTAACAGCTCGTTTCGCCCCCTTACGAATTTTGATTTGGCGTTTCCGATCGTCTAGATTCCTCATTGTTCATCTGCCGTACTCCCGAAAATCCCGTTTCTTAGATAGGGTCGGGAGCAGGTCAAAATTAAATCTCTTTGTCACCCAAACGGAAGAGGATAGTACGGATATTGATGATCAAAACAAACAAGATCACGAATAAAAAAGCCCTATTTGAAATTATTTGCATAAACGCATCGGAGAAATTTGTCAATTGCTGACTGATCCTCCATTCACTGACATAAAAGATTCCCAAAGCAAGTAGAGTGACAAGGATAAGGTGCCCTAAAAATCTAAAAAAGATAGCTAATGAATATGCTGATTTGTCTAAAACAGCATTGAACTTTAACACCGGGGTGGCCAAAACGCGTTGCAGTTGACGGAAAAGGCGTTCGCTGGTATCTGCCAGTTCTTCGATTTGTAGATACACTCGTCCATCGAATCCGTCCTGGAGTTGACTGGCCAGGCGTTCTTCCACACGTTTACGCGCACGTTTGGCGCGATACCTGGTGAACTTCTGATACTCTTTGACATGATCGATACGGCTGCATAAGCGCGCCGCAATCGTATCGTTCAAGAGGCAAGCGCGGATCAACCGTAAAACCTGAATGCTCATGGCGATATTGTGGTCTCGGGCGACTTTTACAAAACCCAACCATAACCGCGCGGATGTACGCTCCCACCATGCGATATTTTTACTCTCAATAGCGTATAAAAATTGCCAATAATTGGCATGGTTCAATTTGAACTAAACAGCACCTTTACAAAATAAAAGGAGCAAGC
>CAYQQX010000136.1:8447-12493 GCA_964419495.1 uncultured Anaerolineales bacterium | reverse complement strand
GGAAGATTCTCTTTAGGATGCTTTACATCAATAAATAATTTCACACTTGGGTAATTCTACTATTCTTACCAGATTTTGCCACAAAAAACACCCCCGGAAACTTCTTGTCCAGGGGTGAAGTATTAATTAATCATCTTGGTCTTCAAGAAAGCGAATCGCCTGCATGGCAGCTGCGGCGCCCATGCCAGCTGAAGTGATCACTTGACGAAAATGGGAGTCGGCGACCTCTCCAGCAGCGTAAACCCCAGGAACGTTGGTCTGCATGTATTTGTCAACGATAAGATACCCTTGATCATCCATTTCGAGATGGCCTTCGTATAGGTCAGTGTTGGGGATGTGACCAATGAAGATAAACACGCCTTCGGTATCTCTTTCAGTTTCTTCACCCGTTTTTTGGTTCTTCAGCTTCACTGTATCAACGACGCCATTGCCAGCGATATCTGTTATCACCGTATCCCAAATAAATTCTACCTTGGGGTTGTTGAAAGCACGCTCTTGCAGCAATTTCCCAGCCCGCAATTCATCGCGACGGTGAACGACAGTCACTGAGGTAGCATAACGCGTCAGGAAAAGACCTTCTTCCATGGCGCTGTCACCGCCACCCACAACCAGAACATCTTTGTCTGTAAAGAAGTGACCATCACAAGTACCGCAGTATGAAACTCCACGGCCAGTGAATTCTTCTTCACCAGGGATTTCCAGTTTTCTCGGGTTGGCTCCCGTGGTTAGCACCAGAGTTTTGGCGTAATGCTCGCCGCCATAGGTTGTTACTTTATAAGGTCGTTCAGAAAAATCTATGTCGGTTACCTGGTCATATTCGATTTGGGTGCCGAAACGTTCAGCTTGTTGCTTAAAAGCTTCGACTAATTCTAAGCCACCAATTCCATCTGGAAAACCAGGGTAGTTTTCGACCATATGAGTCTGAGCAACTTGTCCACCCAGAAGCATGCCGGTAAATACCAAAGGCTCTAAATTGGCTCTTGATGCATACAACGCTGCAGAAAGCCCCGCAGGACCTGCGCCTATGATAATCATATTATGTACATTTTTTTCAGTCATTTTTTGTCCTATCTATCCATTCGTGTTTCAAAGAAATTAAGGTTGCATTATGTATATGGACAACATCCATGTTAGAAATTTTACCAAGCCATAATTTTTTTATCGAATATTTAGATGCATAAACAACGAAAATGTTACCTCAGCTATAAAAGAAAAAGCGGCACTCTTAGTTGAGCACCGCTTCTGATTTGTCTGTTGATTAGTTTCGCCTGGGGCCGCGATCACGCCGGTTTGAGGAGTGGCGACCACCCGATGGGCGACGTTTACCTTTGTTGGGGCGATCATTTTCAATGGCCTCTTCAACCGACCAACCTTCTAGCACTGCCTTCCGGGAAAGGCGGATTTTGCCAGAGCGCTGGTTGATTTCAGTTACCATAACAGTGATTTCATCACCTCTTTTGACAACATCTTCCACACTTTGAACACGTTCGGTATCTAACTGAGAGATATGGACGAGTCCATCTTGTCCAGGGGTGATCTCTACGAAACAACCGAAATCTTGGATGCCAGTGACTTTGCCAGTATAAATACGCCCAACTTCAGGAGTTTCTGTCAGTTGTTCTATTCGTTCACGGGCTAAACGGGCACCTTCGCCATCAGCCGAAGCGATAAATACGGTACCATCTTCTTCGATATCAATCTGGACCCCAATTTCGTCCTGAATACCACGGATGATCTTGCCGCCTGGGCCGATCACCGCACCGATCTTACCTTCGGGGATCTGGACAGTCACAATACGCGGGACGTGGGGTTTCAATTCAGTTCGGGGCTCAGCAATGGTATCAAGCATCTGCTGCAAAATGTGAGCACGAGCAACCTTGGCCTGCTCCAAGGCTTCAGACATAATCTCTGCGGAAAGACCTTTGATTTTAATATCCATTTGCAAGGCGGTAATACCATTCTCAGTGCCAGCTACCTTGAAATCCATATCACCAAGATGATCCTCCATACCTTGAATATCTGTCAAAATGGCATAGCGGTCGTCTTCTTTGACCAAGCCCATTGCTACACCAGAAACCGGAGCTTTAATAGGCACACCGGTATCCATCAATGCGAGCGTAGATCCACACACTGAGGCCATCGAAGATGATCCATTGGATGCCAATACCTCCGACACCAAACGCAGGGTGTAAGGGAATTCACTCTCGTCAGGGATCATCGGCAACAGAGCTCGTTCAGCTAGAGCACCATGTCCGATATCACGACGGGATGCACCTCGCAAGAAGCGAGCTTCACCCACGGAGAAGGGCGGAAAATTGTAGTGATGGATATAGCGCTTGGTATCAGTGGGAGTCAGGTTGTCCATTTTTTGGGCATCACGAGGAGTCCCCAACGTTGCCAGGGTCATCACCTGGGTTTCACCGCGGGTGAACAGACCAACACCATGAGCACGCGGGCTGGTGCCAATATCACACCAAATCGGACGCACTGTAGTGAAATCGCGGCCGTCAGGCCGGACATTCTTATCCAGGATACGGGAGCGAACAACAGCTTTATGTGCAGCATCAAAAGCTTCCTTCGCATCGCCACGCATTTCGTCGTCTTCGCCTGCAAATTCGTCGATAACTTCCGCTTTGAATTCAAGCATGGCCTGCTTGGATTCTGCTTTAGGAAGCTGCTTATCCAAAAGTTCATGCAAAGGTGCCTCAGCACGAGTTAAGACATCCTTTTTGAATTGCTCATCGAGAATAAAGGATGGATATTCTCGTTTGGGTTTGCCAATTTCCTGCACCATCTTCTCGATGGTATCGATGATGGGCTGCATGGCTTGGTGACCAAACTCTACAGCCTCGATGATTTGGGTCTCAGATAACTCATTGGCACCACACTCGACCATCAGAACAGCATCTCGGGTTCCGGCCAGGCGCAAGTCCAGGTCTGAAACTTCCATTTCTGTATAAGTGGGATTGACAACAAACTCACCATCGATCAATCCAATGCGGACAGCACCCACAGGGCCTTCCCAGGGGATATCGGAGATGCTCACAGCCGCTGAGGCAGCATTGATAGCCAGAATATCGAGCGGGGTGACATCGTCTGCCGAGAAAGCATACATGATCACTTGCACAGCGTTGCGCAAATCTTTGGGAAAGAGTGGTCGTAGAGGACGATCTGTAAGGCGATTGACCAGAATAGCAACTTCTGAGGGGCGCCCCTCTCGACGAAAAAATCCACCGGGGATGTTTCCGCCAGCATACATGCGTTCTTCAAAATCGACTGTCAGAGGGAGAAAATCAATCCCTTCTCGGGGTTCTGCCCCCATGGTGGCAACGCCCATAATGAGCGCATCACCACTTCCAACTGTAACGGCACCACCAGCCTGACCAGCCAATCGACCAGTCTCAAAAACCAGTGGTTTATTGCCAACTACTATTTCATAACGTTTTGCTTCGGGTTTCATGGTACCTCCACCATTGACCCGCCGGTTAGGTATTGGGAGTTTTAGACAACGTGGGCAATTGCCCAAAAACAGTTATCTCCAGCTCCCAATTCCCAACCTCAGGGCGGATCACTAAAAGAAAGATGTGAATCTCACATCATAAATCTCTGTTTCTCAATAGACAGACAAAAGAGTTCAACTTAACCCATCCCCCGTTATGGCAATCCGAGATCATTTCTTTGAAATTCAAGCCGCTTTCACCGCAACCGCTTGGAATATTTGCTCAATGCAAATCCCTGTGTTCCAGCCACAACTAGAGAGTAACCGCTACGCCAATACACGAGTATTGGCGTGAATGAAAAGGCGTAAGGATTGCGCCTATTCATTCAAAAAGTAGATGGAGACCTGCGTGACCATCTACTTTGATAATTCACTACACTTTGCGAATGCCGAGCTCGGTCGATAATGCGACAAAGCGTTGGTAATCTTTTTTGCGAAGATATCTGAGCAATCGACGTCGACGCCCAACCATCTTCAACAATCCTCGGCGAGAGGATTCATCATGCTTGTGGGTCCGCAGGTGGTCCGTTAGTTGTTGAATGCGTTC
>CAYQQX010000136.1:4359-8347 GCA_964419495.1 uncultured Anaerolineales bacterium | reverse complement strand
GGCCAAGTAGGTTGAATCCCAAACCCAAGACGACTATCTCTGAGTTGACTAGCCTTGAGCCAATTTCTAAAATGTGGTGACCAGGATGTGGCATTAAGATCTCCTGCCAAAATGAGTGTTCCATCTAACTCTGCCATATAATTAACTAGCTCGCTCATATGAAGGTTGCGATGCCAGGTTATTTTCTCGCTTTTGGGTGGCACAGGGTGCGTTACAACAAAAGTCATCGGGGTATCATCATCGCTCACAGTGGCAATAATTGTAGGAATATCCCATCGACCAAACCGGTGAATTTCACTCATTTCCAAGGGATATCGGCTATAGAGTGCAACTCCAAAATTGTCAGATCGAGCTTCCGTCTCATAAAACTGGTACCCTTTCTCGACTAAGTTAAGTTCATCCAACCAAACCTGGTTTACTTCTAAAAGAGTCACAAAATCTGGGGCGGTCTGCGCTATCCATTCACCAAGAAGGTGATATTGGTGATTCTCAGTGCGCACATTGGCATATAGAATGGTGTAAGTATCACTTTCAGTTTGACCGGGGGAAGGGCGAATGAATAATGGGACTATTAGAAAGAGATTTACACACAAGAACAGTGCTGTCGTGGTTACAGATTGTTTTCTCTTCCCCACCCAAAATACAAGTAGAACCACTAACAATCCCAAAGCATACTGCACTCGAAAATGGCTGAGCAAATCAAATACCCACCAAAAGGTACCCAGAATTCCTGCCAATGTGCAAAAAGAGAGCACCACAGCGGTGACAATCACAAAAGCCCAAAATAGGTTTTGGAAAAATATTTTATTCATCAAGATAGATGGTTGGATCTTTTTGCAGATAACTACACAGGCCAAACTGTCCCAGCGCGCACCACACCGTTGGGGGGAACATCGGATTTCACCGTAGCGCCATTACCCACTCGCGCACCAGCGCCGATCTCAGCCTGTAAATTTACCGTCACCCCCATGCCCACCAAGGCACCATCTCCAACCTTAACTTCCCCTGCCAGGATTGCTCCCGGTGAAATATTGACGAAATCGCCCAGGCTGCAATCGTGGGAAACAATCGCACCCGTGTTGACGATACTGCCAAAACCAACCTGCACATCACTGCCCACATAAGCCAGTGGGAATACTTGTACTCCTGGTGAGAGCACTGCATTGGGCTCGATGACTGCCGTAGGGTGTACCACCGCGGGACAAGTAAACCCCGCCTCAGCAATCCGCTGGAAAACCTTTACGCGCACAGCCACATTCCCAATACCGCCAACAGCGTTGATTGCCTGACGCACACCTTTTGCATATAGCTCGGACAGCAATTCACCGCTACCCAAGATCGGCACTCCCAAAATCCCTTCCCCAACAGGAAGGCCATCATCCAGGAAGCCCACTACTCTATAGGTACCCAAGGAACGCACCAAATCCAAGAGTGACTTGCCGTGTCCACCCCCGCCGTAAATGATGATCGTCATAGGGTCAAACTCGCTTACAGGAACGCTGATCGATGCAGGTCGACTTCCTATTTGCGCTCTGACCATCTTCTCGGTAATCAACGGTCCGATGGGAAAGGATTTTAAGGAAATGCCCTGCTCTCTTGCCAGATTCAGCGCCGGCTGGGTAATGCGCAGCCCCTTAGGTGGAGTCTCGGACTCCCCTTCGGGTTGGATGCTGGCATCCGGGAGCGCAGCATCTGCCTCTGGGGGTTCTTCATTTGCTGAATCGGCCAAATAGCATAAAATATCCCCCGCCCTTACGGTATCCCCGCCATTGAAACGCAGACCAATGATATAACCTTCACTCTCTGCTACAACTTCGGCCGTAGACTTGGTGGTTTCCAATGTGCAGATCAAATCATCTGCAGCAACCTGCTGGCCATCTTCAACATGCAGATCAGCCAACAGGGCTTCAGGCTCATTGGGATTGATCAGGGGAACAGTAATTTTTTCCATAGATTCAGTTCTCCATCATCTCTCGGGCCGTGGTGATGATATCATCAATTCCAGGCAAAACTGCTTCTTCTAAGGGACCTGATGCCGGAACGGGAAACTCTCTGGCTGCCACCCGTCGAGCCAGCTTAAGTTCAGACCCCATACTTTCAGATAGACGCGCCAACATCTCCGCTCCCCAGCCCAACGTGAGAGTTCCCTCTTCAACTACCAATACATTACGAGTACGCCTTACTGAGGTAACAATCTCTTCACTATTATAGGGAGACAACTGCGTGGGCACTACTAATTCAGCAAAAATCTCAAATTCATAAGCCAGTTGACGCAGCGCTTCCCTCACAAGTTCGGCCATATAGCCATACGCTATTATGGACAATTCTGGCTCAGGGGCACCGCGCACGGTCAGCGAGTATGTAGGGGCATAACTTTCTGAGTTAGTAAGCTCACGCAATTCAAAATCAGTGAGAGAGTTTTCACCCAGCAGTTTCTGCAAATAGAGAAGTTTGTTCTCAACAAAGAACACAGGATCATCGTCGGAAATGGCCTGGGCAAGCAGCTCTCCAGGATCACCTAATGCCGATGGTGCTAGGACGCGTAATCCCGGCACGCCAAGAAAAAGCTTCTCCAGCGTTTGGCTGTGGGTGGGACCATAACCACGCCTTCCGCCCATAGGCGTGCGGATGACTAAAGGCACTCTCACCTGGTCGTTATACATCCAGCGGAATTTAGCAATGTGGTTGATGACCTGGTCAGCGATCAGGGTGACGAAATCCCCAAACATGATCTCGACCACCGGCCGCAAACCACGCAAAGCCATACCCGCCGCGATACCCACAATCCCCGCTTCAGAGATGGGCGAGGTCATCACTTGCTCAGGAAAAGCATCTGAAAGCCCCTGCGTGATTTTGAAGGCTCCACCATAGGGGTCGAGGATGTCTTCGCCTATGACGATAACATTGTCGTCTTGTGAGAGGGTATGGTGGAGACCATTGTTTAGGGATTGCAACACGGTGGATTGGATATTGGAAGTTGGAGATTGGAGTTCAACATCTGCCGACGGCTGACCGCTGACTGCTGACTGCTGACCACTATCCACTGACCCTTCGATTTCACTCAGGGCAAGCCACTGACCACTGATTTCTGGATAAGGATCACTCATCGCTTGCTCAAAAGCTGATTGCACTTCATTGTCAACTTCAGCTTCAATAGCATCGCGAGTAACCGCGTCGAGACGGGATGCATAGATCGCTACGGGATCACGCTCACGCTTGAAAGCGGCAACCAACTCAGGTTCCCGCGTATCATCCCCTTTGGAATGGGGACCAAATCGAAGGGTGTGTAGCACTATGGCCCTCGGTCCAGCATGAACACGGATTTGATCTAATAATAATTTTAACTGGTCAGATATCTCTTGCACATCGCTGGTGTCGAGTTCAGTCACAGGTATATCGAAGGCGGAAAAACGCGCCGTGATCGAGCCGGCAAGAGCAAGCTCGATTGGCGTAGTTTGGGCGATCAGGTTGTTTTCGACAACAAACAAGATCGGCGCGTTCCAGAGAGATGCCATATTGAGCGCCTCATAGAGCACCCCTTCTCCCAAGGTACCATCTCCTAAGAAGGCAACTGAAATTACACCGCTCTCTTTGCGCTTTTCAGCCAGGGCCATTCCTGTGGCAACAGGCAGAATGCCCCCCTGCACACCATTGGAATAAAAATCTCGCCATTGCAAATGCTGCGAACCGCCGCGTCCCCCACATACACCCGCAGACTTTCCCATCAATTCAGCGAAGAGGGGACGCATATCGCCCCCAAAAGCCAAGAAATGACCATGGCAGCGATGATTGCTGAAGACGATATCGCCATCCAGAAGATGCGTGAGAACGCCAACGGCATTGGCTTCCTGCCCCAGGTAGGTGTGTGTGGTGCCATAAAATACACCTTTGGGGAAATTATCCAATACTGTCTCTTCAAAGCGGCGAATCTGGTAAAGTTGGCGGTATAGCTCTTTAGATTCTGTCATTGCGGGGGAATTATACTTGA